>NZ_JBJPHS010000039.1:0-57192 GCF_052939495.1 Phormidesmis sp. 146-12
TCGACACTGCATAGTACAACACCCTCATTCATCCCTCCATTATGCAACGCCGAAGTGTTTAATGCTGTTGGCGAATCTATTAAAGTGATCGCCGTCCCAGTCTCTACAGTAGCGGCTCTACGTCCTGACGAGATTCTAACGGTTCGCTCTTTAGCAAATGCAAGTTGATATTAGCTTCTTGAAGTGGTTATCTCGCCTTGATTTTGCACGCTACTTAGGTAGACTCATACTCAGCAACCTGACTTGGGGCAAAATGAATACATCAAGCTAGCTGAGGTGAGAGAAACTAATGACCGTTCGACCACTTCGTTATAGCAAAGAAGAGTTTGCCCGACGCGGTTCTGAGATTTACGAAGCTCAAGTACGTGCTGCTTTGCAGATGCCGCAAGGGTCACAAGTTGAGAAAGACAATCAAGGCAAAATTGTGGCGATCGACATTGAAACCGGAGCCTTTGAAGTCGGTAAAAACAGCATAATTGCATCCGATCTTTTGTTGGCTCATTATCCTGATGCTCAAATTTGGTTTGTCCGAGTTGGGCACCGCGCCGTTCATCGGATAGGCCATTCTGAAATCTACTCCCATTCTTCGGCTTCTTGGGCCTCGGCTTGAACGATCGCTCCTTCCAACTCTTGCCAATTTACACGATCGCTCTTTTCATTTCCAATTAGCGCGCCTTTGTGGAGATGGAGGACTCGATCGCTAAAAGACTGCGCCACATCTAATTGATGATTGGTCATGAGAACGGTTTGCGATAGCTCAGATAGCACTTTGAGTAGGTGGCTACTGCGCCCCGCGTCGAGGCTAGAAGTCGGTTCGTCGAGCAGCAGAATTTTGGGTTGGGTGATCATGGAGCGAGCGATCGCTACCCACTGCCGTTCTCCCATTGAAAGCTGCAATTCTGTCAGGTCGAGCCATTTTTGAGGAATGTGTAGTCGATCGATCCAGTCGCTGAGTTGGCGATCGATGGCGGTTTCTGACAGGCCTCTAAGCTTGAGGGGATAGCGCAAAGCGTCCCGAACGGTCATCCCTAAAAGTTTGGTTTCCTGTTGCACCAAAGCAATCTGCTGGCGCAATTGGATCACGGGGATCGCTTGAAATTTTTGACCTTCAAAATAAATCGTGCCTTCAAAGGGTTCGCTGAGTCGATTTAACAAGCGCAATAGGGACGTTTTGCCCGATCCAGATGCGCCCACAATCGAGATGCGATCGCCTCCCATCACCTCAAACGAAAGATTTTTCAGCAAATAGTGGATCGGAAGTTTGGATTTTTTGCTCAAAACTCTCGACGCGAGGCTGACCTGCTCTACTCGAATCTGAGGCGCTGTCATGATGCCAATGTAGTCGCCGTCCAGATTGTCCAGGCATCGATCGCAAACATCATCAGCGTGAAGACCAGCAAAATTAAATACATCCAGGGTTGAGAAAGCGGCTTTACGTCGGTGGTGTCGATCCCCGTTTTGGCTTGGACGGTGCGGACGAGACGCGCAAATCCAGCTACGCGCATTGGGAGTAAATAGCCCTGATCTTGATGGCTCAAAAAGTAGTAAACCAATCCGCCCTGACCTGTTGATCGCGGTTTAAGCGCTTTGATATCTGCCCAGGGTAGCTGCCAGCCTTTACGAATCAGCGTCGGCACCCATTTGGGATAGGTGACTTGAATGCCCTGATCGTCCGTAATCACTCGCTCACTCAATGCGGCAAACAGGACGATCGCACCTGCACCGATCCCAACCCAGAGCCAGGTGGGTGAAATGGGCGATTTGGTGGCTTCTGAAAGAAAGGGAAGCGGCGTGGTCAAAGCGGCATAGAGACTGAGCAGCGTGATCCGAATTAGCGGAGAGATGCGAAAAATGTCCGATTGGGCAGGCGGGTTAGCAGATTGAGTCATGGGGATCACAGAGACATCAGAGAGACGGAGGAGCTTCGGCTTTTAGAAGGGGACGATCGTTCCAGGAGGCGATCCAGTTGAGAATTTCGGGGTTGACTTGCTCAGGTGCCTCGTCGTGAGAACAATGGCCCGCATCGATTTCGACAAGCTTTAGTCTGGGATTATAGCTGGCAAACTGGGCCGCAAGACTGGGCGGGATCATGCGATCTTTGGCACCCCAGATCAGCAGCATGGGAATTTTCAATTCGGGCAAAATTTTCTTGACGCTCGGCCCAAAATCAGGACTGATGATCGCCCGCATAATCGCGCAAAACGCTTGAGCAGAGCCGTGATCATTCGCAGCATCTACGAGAATCTCGACCAATTCATCCGTCACAGCATCTCGGTTGGCATAGGCGATCGATACCCAGCGACGAGTTCCTTTAGGATTTCTGGCAAACTTGAATAACTGATTCAGCAAAAAAGGAGACGCTACCCAACTTTTGATCGTGTTGACGATCGGGCGAATCGGTTCAGGAATCATTTCTTGCTCGATCGACGGATCAGGCAGACTCAGCATCGCGATCCCACAGACCATATCAGGATGGGCCGCCGCCGCCGCCACACAGACCAGTGACCCAATCGAATTGCCAATCAGCACGATCGGCACTCTGATAAACGTCCGCCAAAAATCGTAAACCTGCTCCACCCACAGCGAAATATTATAGGGAGCGATCGCCTTCTCGGATGCGCCAAACCCCAACATATCCAGCGCATAGACCGTGTGATGTTCTGCCAGAGCTGAAAGATTTTGTCGCCAATGCCCGATCGACGCGCCAAACCCGTGCAGCAACATCAACGGAGGAGCAGCATCCGCCTGTTTTGATCTAAGATAGGTATAGCGAGTTTGCCAGCCACGCCACACCCAGTCGCGCTGACTCCCGATCCGTTGTCGCCAATGTAAAGAGTTTGTCTGTAAAGAAGTTGTCACAGTTTCCTCAGGTTGCCATCTCACTTTATTCTAAAAGCTTTGAGTTTGGGTTTAGGTTGAGAATTCAGGACTTTTGGGAGTTTTTCTGACCTCGATTGCTCCCCTTTCAACAGTCATTGCTCCAAACTTAAGTTAAGAATTGGACAAAATTCTTCCCAGACTGAGTAGAATGGCGAGTACAAACCTTTAGTAAATTACATAGTCCACCCCGTGACGGATACACTCGGTCAGATTGAGTCGATACTGTATAGGTCGATTCCTTCTCATTTGTAAACCGCTTCTCTGTAACCCGATCGCTCATCACCCCACTACTTTTTTTCCTACATGCCGCCAGTGATTGAAAAGAGACCTAATCGAGACATCCCCGTAATCAATGAACGCATTCGTTTTCCAAAAGTCCGCGTTATCGACTCGGACGGTTCTCAGCTAGGAATTATGTCGTCTCGCGAAGCCATGCAACTGGCAGACGAGAAAGAACTGGATCTGGTTTTGGTCAGTGATAAAGCTGATCCCCCAGTCTGCAAGATTGTGGACTATGGGAAGCACAAGTTTGAGCAAGAAAAGAAAGCCAAAGAAGCCAAGAAAAAGCAGCATACGGTTGACGTGAAAGAAGTCAAGATGCGCTACAAAATTGAGGAACACGACTACAACGTGCGAATCAAGCTGGCAAAGCGCTTTTTGCAAGAAGGCGACAAAGTGAAGGCGACAATCATGTTTCGCGGTCGTGAGATTCAGCATAGTGATCTGGCCGAAGAGTTGCTCAAACGGATGGCAACTGACCTGCAAGAGATCGCCGAAGTGCAGCAGGCGCCCAAAAAAGAAGGGCGCAATATGATGATGCTGATGGCTCCCAAAAAGTAAGCCAGACTTAAATCAAACGTTTTGAAATCAAAAAGGTGTTGGAGATGTCAAAGTCTTCGATGCCTTTTTTGTTGAGGGTTGAGTGCAAAATCTAGGGGGGATAGATGGAGTGGATTGAGGCGGGGCAGAGAATCACGATCGTCGGCACCAGCGGATCGGGCAAAACAACATTGGCTCGTCAGATTTCCAAGAAGTTGGACATTCCTCACGTTGAGCTAGACCGTCTCCATTGGGAACCGAACTGGACTGAAGCCCCAATCTCGGTTTTTGAATCACGGGTAACAGAGGCTCTGGCGGGCGGGCGCTGGGTCGTCGATGGCAATTACGGTAAGATTCGCGATCTGGTTTGGAGCCGAGCCGATACAGTGGTGTGGCTGGACTATCCTTTTTGGGTGGTGATGAAGCAAATTGTGCAAAGAACGATTCGTCGAGTTGCGCTGCAAGAAGAATGCTGCAATGGCAATCGAGAAACTTTTCAGATAGCTTTTCTCAGCCGTGATTCTGTGATTCTTTGGGTGCTACAAACTTATCAAAAAAATCGAGAAAAATACTTGTTTCTACTTGAGCAACCCGAATATTCTCACCTCAAAAAAATCAGATTGACTTCTCCTCAAATGACTCAAAGCTGGCTAGAAAGCTTTGTACAACTCAATCAGGTGAAAAACTAGGTGAGATAATCTATCTTCAGAGTGAGGAAATTGCCTTTCTAGAGATAGAGCAGTTCGATCGAGGAAAGGGGCTACATTATTCACATGAAGTAAAGCAAACCTGCTCACTTCACTTGAAGCCAAACTATCTCGCTCGATTATTTCTAAAACTCTATTATGAAAGGCTTCGGCTTTTCTGCTAACAACCTAAGTTAAACCAGTACGGTAGAAATTCGTTTCTGCCGTATTATTTTTTGTGGATTCTTCCCATTTCAATACAGGTGATTCAAAATGAGATGACTGGTCTATTCTGAACATCGGCAGGTTAAAGCGGCTAGTCTACGCAAGCTAGCAAATGGTGTTTACTGTGACTGAAAAAAATACGATTAGAGAAGACACAAAACTTGCTCTAATCAAAGCAGGAAGGCGTATTGTGGTCGAAAAAGGATACAACCACACTGGCATCCAGGAAATTTTACAAGCGGTTGGTGTGCCTAAAGGGTCGTTCTATCACTTTTTTAGCAGCAAAGAGGAATTTGGTTTAGCCATCATTGACGATGACTCGCAAATGCACGATCGCATCGTTGAGCAGTATTTAGGAGATATCAGCCTGAGTCCACTCAATCGCCTCAAGCAATACTTTACGTTTAAGCTGGAAGAGTTTGAAACGCTGCAATACCGAGAAGGTTGTTTGTTTGGGAATCTCAGTCAGGAGATGGCAGATCAAAACGAGACATTTCGGGTGCGATTGCAGGAAGCGATCGATCGCTGGCGAGATCAGTTTGCAGCCTGTATTCAAGCCGCGCAAGATGCAGGTGAAGTCTCGAAAAAGCAGCAGGCGAAAGACCTGGCAGAATTTTGTCTCAACAGTTGGGAAGGTGCCTTGCTGCAAATGAAAGTGACTAAGAGTGATGCACCACTCAAGAACTACATGCAGTTTATGTTTGGGGTCATTTTGAAATAGGTCTGACAATCAAACCATAGACTTCCTTCCTTTCCAATCATTAGAAATATTGCAACCTAGTTTGAGTAGACTGGTCTATTCTGTAAGTAGCAAGCTTATAAGTACGTGAATTCGATGGAGTTTTTTCGCTTCGGTATTTAGCGCTTCTGCCCCCCAACCCCCAAATCTGGGGGACTTTCGGACAGGATTTCTTGCTCAAAGTCTCCCTTTTTAAGGAGGGCAGGGGGATCAGGAAATGTCAAGCATCACAAGCCATCCTTTTTCAAACCCCCTCTTAGATTTCATCACCGCAAAACTCACTCGTTAATTTTCAAGGAGCTTACTCGTGCAACAAACCTCAAAATTTATTCTCACCCTTCTGTCTACAGCAACTCTGATTGCTTCTGCTTGCTCTATGGCAAACCCAACGCAGCAATCCTCAATATTTTCAGTCATAACGCCTGTTGCTCAAACATCTCCATCTGCCTCTCCGCCTATCGGACAAGTTGAAGTTGTCGCAGAATTGGACATTACTCCTGGAAACGTTACTGCATCAAGCGATGGGCGAATGTTTGCAAGCGTTCATGGAATGCGGCGCGGTGCGGCTCAATTAATCGAGATCAAACCAGGTAAGAATAACTGGAAAGCCTTTCCAAACAAAGAATGGAATGCTAAACCAGGCAGTGGCGTGAATGTGTTGAACACGGCTCATGGTGTCGCGATCGACTCCAAAAATCGCCTGTGGGTAACTGATCATGGCAATTGGATGCCAAACAATGGCAAACCACAGCAACCAAAATTAGTTGCCTTTGACATCAACACGCGGCAGGAGGTATTTCGCCTGGATTTTCCAGAGGAAATTGGCCCGCGAGGTGGCATCATGCAGGATTTAGCAGTCGATGCAGAACGTGGGTTTGTCTATATCGCAGATTGTGGTTCGACTCCTGCGATCGTCGTCGTCAATATCAACAACAAAACAGCACGGCGCTTTACCAATCACCCCTCACTCAATGCTGAGAATGTGGATTTAGTTGTAGAAGGGCAGACGCTAAAGTTTCCCGGAGCCGATGGCAAAATGCAAAATGCACGAGTCCCAATCAATCCGATTACTCTCTCTGCCGATGGCGAAACAATCTATTACGGCGCAATGAATGGCGAGACATTGTACTCAGTGCCTGCTCGACTGTTTCGAGAAGGAGCAACCAACGCTCAGATTGGTCAAGCGATTCAAGTAGCTGGCAAAAAGCCTGTCTCAGATGGCATCAGCACCGATGCAGAAGGGAACCACTTTATTACGAACTTACGCGATAGCGCGATCGATGTTTTACACAAAGACGGCAAGCTGACTCGGTTAGTGCAAGATAAGCGCTTTCTGTTTCCCGATAATGTTCGCTTTGGCCCAGATTCTTGGCTATACGTTGCCGTCAATCAACTGCATCGCAGTTCAATCTTTACGGGCAAAGCGGATGCTGGACGGCCTCCCTATCTGATTGCGCGCGTGTGGACTGGGACAAAAGGACAGCCTGGACGATAAACCTAGCCACCAACTTAATGGGAGAAAGCTCAATGCAATGGGTGAAGCTGAAAATGCAGCAGACTGCGATCGCTCGGTGGCGATTATTTTGGCGATTACTGTGGAAATTCATTCTATGTAGCGGATTGGTGCTTGGTTCGATCTGGATTGTGATCGGGCTGATCTACCCGTCGCCCACGATCGCTCAGACTCCTAGCAATTCTCTCTGGCAACTCAATTCTTCAACCGAGGCTCTGGGCATTGCCCTGGAAGGACTACCCTACCCCTACCCTGTTCAGTTTTTGAGCTTAACTGTGGAAGGGGAGCCTGTTCGCATGGGCTATATGGATATCCGGCCTGGCGCTCAGGCGAATGGCCGAACGGCTCTCCTCTTACATGGACGAAACTTTTCGGGAAACTATTGGCAGCCCACAATTCAAGCGCTGTCTGCCGCAGGGTATCGCGTGATTGTACCTGATCAAATCGGATTTGGTAAATCTAGCAAACCTGATGTAGATTACAGCTTTGATATGCTGGCGACGAACACGATACAGCTTCTCGACGCGCTGAACATTCAATCTATAGAGGTTATGGGACACTCGATGGGTGGAATGTTAGCAGTGCGCCTGGCGCGGCTATTTCCAAAGCGCGTCCAACGAGTTGTGCTAGAAACCCCTGTCGGGTTGGAAGATTATCGATTAAAAGTGCCGCCTCAAACGATCGAACGATTACAGCAGGATGAATCTCTGAGCGACCCAGCGGTCATCGAACGCTTCCTACGCAACTTCGTTAAAACGTGGGTAACGGAACGAGATCAACGCTTTGTTCAAACCCGTGTGCGTTTAGCTCAAAGTGCAGAATACAGTCGATGGACACGGGCAATGGCTCGATCTTGGCAGATGATTTATCGAGAACCGATTCGCTACGAATTATCTGTGCTGAAACAACCCACACTCCTGATTATTGGCTTGGAAGACCGGATTGCTCTCGGTCGAGCTTATGTTAGTCAGGAGGTTGCAGCGACAATGGGCAATTTTCCAGAACTCGGTCGCTTTGCTGCACAGGCAATTTCTCGTAGCACTCTGGTAGAGCTTTCGGGCGTGGGTCATATTCCTCATCATGAAGCGCCGGAGCAAGTTAATCAAGCGTTGCTAAAATTTCTGGCACGGTAATACAATCGAGCGATCGCTCAAACAAAACAACTCACTAGCGTGAATTCGATGAAACCTTTCGCTGCGGTTACCAATTCAGGCAGCCCGCTTGGATAGCTGTGTTTTAAAGCGTCTCCTTAGCTGGTTTTTTGAGCTTGAATCACTTGCAGACTGCCCCCAGCGTGGAGAGAGCGATTAGCGCCGGGCGCAACTCCAGAGGAACCATTCACCTCAAATCCAATCTCACTCAACAATTCAACCAGATCTGTTTTGAGAAACTTCCAGGCGGTTTCTGTTTCAAACAACCAAAAGAATACGGTTAATCCTGGGACAAAAATTGGGTTGGTTGGCCGATGAAAATCGACCATTGCAAAATATCCACCTGGCTTGAGAACTCGATAGACTTCTTGCAAGATTTTCTTTAATTGTTCAGGCTCCATCTCGTGCATCGCGGCACTGGTGTGAACTACATCAAATTGATTGTCTGGTAACGGAATTTTTTCAGCAAACGCCTCAATATAGTCCGCTTGAGGAACGTTTTGTTTGGCCCGTCTAATTGAAAGTGGCGAGGCATCTAATCCAGTGACGTGATGCGATCTCTTCGAGTTACCCGCAAGGGGTCGTTTCACCAAAAATTGCGTCGTCTGACCACTTCCACAACATAGATCCAGCACTTTTGAATCTGGGCCAATGTCTAACCCCTCTAAAGCCAATTGTCGAAACCGACGTTCTCCGCCTACAGACAGCGCTGCCAAACGAGAGATGCCGTCATATAACCACTGATATTGATAACTTAAATCGCGGAGAATAGTAGCCATTTGGAGGGATGAGGGAGGAGGGAGGAGGGAGGAGGGATGAGAGATGAGGGATGAAAGGGAACAGTTTGAGTTGGTGCTTCGTTAGGTTGGGGAGAACGTAGACAATTTCTTGGCTTCGATGCTGTCCCGCCCTGCCCTGGAAGTACGGGCTAGTAAGAGAAAGTCCACTGAAGGGACTTAGGAGCCGTTTCAGTTCTTCTAGTCCGTTTCAACGGAGTTTGCACCGTTAGCCCGGATTCTATTCACGGGCGAGTGTTGCAACAAACGACAAATTTCCAACCATTCTCTAACTCTAGAACCCAAACCCCATTTCTAACCTCCTCCCTCCTCCCTCCTCCCCTTCCGAGGCGCGATCGCTCCACTCCGCTGCAACGCTGTTTCTACTGCCTGCTGTTGATCTCGGCGAGAAATCCACTGGTGATAAGTGCGCGTGTGGACGGCGACTGAGTGCCCCATCATCCGAGCGGCAACCGTATCCGGCAGACCAAAGTGAATCGTTCTCACCGCCCAGGCATGGCGCAAATCGTAGGGAGAAAACGGCACCTGATAGCGACGAAACTGAGCCGTCACCCGCTGCCCAATGACCTGAAGTGTGGTCTTGGTTAAGTCAGTCTCGATCGCTGGCAATTTCACCGTCTGCAAATCAAATTCCTCGATCCACTCCGGGTAAAACGCCCACACCTCATGGCTTCCGGTTTTAGTGGTGGGTAAGACCTGCACCCTGGTTTCGTCACCCTTGAGCGCAGAAAAGTCGCAGAAAAAAACTTCGTGATTTCTCAAGCCGTAGGTCGCCATCACTCCGTAAACAAACTGCCACGCGGGATTAGGAATCGTCTCCCAAATCGCCAAAATCTCCTCATCCGTAGGCAACTGGCGAAACTGCATCTCACTGGCACCGTAGCCGCCCCACATCGTTTTGAGATCTTTGGGCAGCTCCAAATTGAGAAATTCAGCCAGCGCACCCAGCGCCGTACAGCAGACCTGCCGACTGCGAGAATTGATCCCCGTCGAGTCAACGGTTTTGTAGATGGCTTCCGCGATCGTCAGTTGTCCATTACTCTGAGCGATCGCCGCCAATTTTTTAAGATAGGGCGCATAGGCACAATTCCAGGTGGTTTTGGTCGAAGCGGGATTTTTGAGGCGATCGCTCTGACTAAAAAAATCTTGCTCAAAGGCTTGAAGCTGTTCGGCGAAATCCATTTGGCTGAGACGCTTTCCCCCCGCAAAGGTGCGATGAGTTTTCCAGTCAAAGCTGCTTTGAATCAGTTGCGCCGCAATCACCTTGGCTTCTTGTTCGGCTTGTTTGAGTCCGGCTTTGGTCGCAGGCAAGCCCAAACTGAGGCGCTGTTGGTAAGGATTCACGCGAGGGCTGTCTGGACGCGGCGGCAGCGTCGCCCTGAGATTTAATTTAGTGCTGCGACGCTCAATCTGTACGCCCAGTCGAGCAGCTTTGAGCCGCTGATTAATTTGAACGATCGCTGCGTCCACCGCTTCAAAACCCGCATCCATCGCTGACTAACCTGAGACTCCTTAGCGTTTGTTGATAGTAGCAGCTTGCGATCGTCTTGCTGCACGGCCCTATAATTGCAACAAATTCTCAATGAGATCTGAAATTTATAGCGAGTTTGCACCCTCAAATCACTCTAAGGGCGGATTCGTAATACTTTCTTCAAACTCATGAAGATTTTATTGTTAAAATCAGTAACAAAGCTGAGAACTGAAGGGATTTTTGTAGCTATGGGTCGAGTAGGAGTTCTATTGCTCAATTTAGGAGGGCCGGATCGCCTGGAAGATGTCCGCCCCTTTTTGTACAATCTATTTTCTGACCCAGAAATCATTCGTCTGCCCTTCCCGTGGCTACAAAGTCCTCTGGCGTGGTTGATTTCGACCTCTCGTGCCAAAAAATCTCAAAATAACTACAAGCAAATCGGCGGTGGGTCTCCTCTAAAGCGCATCACTGAAGAGCAAGCGCAAGCCCTTCAAGAACAGTTGCGCCAGCACGGGCAGGATGTCAGCGTCTATATCGCAATGCGCTACTGGCACCCGTTTACCGAAGAAGCGATCGCTCGCATCAAACGCGATGGCGTAGATCAACTGGTGGTTTTGCCGCTCTATCCTCACTTCTCGATTAGTACCAGTGGGTCTAGCTTCCGATTGCTCGAAGATCTATGGCGCAGCGATCCCGTTCTCGATCAGGTTGAATACACGGTGATTCCATCCTGGTACAATCGTCCGGGTTATTTGCAAGCGATGGCAGACTTGATTGCCCAACAGTTAGATCAGTTGCCCAACCCTGATCACGCTCACATTTTCTTTAGCGCTCACGGTGTGCCAGTCAGCTACGTCGAAGAAGCAGGCGACCCCTATCAGCAAGAAATTGAGAATTGCACTGAGCTAATCATGCAGACTCTAAATCGCCCCAATCCTCACACGCTGGCTTATCAGAGTCGAGTCGGGCCGGTCGAATGGCTAAAACCTTACACTGAGGATGCGATCGAAGATCTTGCTGCTCAAGGCGTTGAGGACTTGGTGGTTGTACCGATCAGCTTTGTTTCTGAGCATATTGAGACACTGCAAGAGATCGACATGGAATATCGAGAAATCGCTGAAGAAGCAGGAATTGAAGGCTTCCATCGAGTTCCGGCGCTCAACACGCACCCAGTCTTTATCAACGACTTGGCCGAAATGGTGGTCGATGCGCTCAATTCGCCTGCGGTAAAGTTTGAAGAGGTGATTCGCCCCGACAAGGGAACCAAGATGTATCCTCAAGAAAACTGGGAATGGGGGCTGACGACTTCTGCTGAGGTCTGGAATGGACGAGTAGCCATGATCGGTCTACTAGCGTTGATTTTAGAAATGCTGTTGGGGCGTGGCCCACTTCACGCCTTCGGGTTGATGTAGATTAGGCACAAATTAACTTTGCTTCTGGCTAATTTAGACTTTTTGCAGGAATTCTTGTCTTGAGCTTCCCTTTTTTTGGGGGATCAATAAAGCGGACATCTCTCTGAGAAATTGGGGTAAAAGATTTTTGTTCAAAAAGGCCTTTAAACTAAACGTCAGTTCGATCAACGCTTCGCTTTTAGCTCCAGGAACGCCCCCTAAATCCCCCACGAGTGAGGGACTTTGAACCAGAACTCCTCTCTTAAAGTCCCCCAAAATTGGCAGCTTGGGGGGCAAAAGCCGTGAACGACGAAGTGGAAAAGAAGTGGAAAACTCTCATCGAATTCACGTTAAATTAAACGTCGTAGAGGCGCGATCGCAACGTGGGCATTGTCCACTCTACCCTTGGTAACTTCTTTTGTGGGAATAGCTTCAGACGGTCACAAATACTCAAAATTACCCTCGTTCTCTTATCTTTTTGAAAGATATCTGAGTCGAGGGTTGAAACTATGCACAGAAGCCATACACAAAAGAATTAACTCAAGATCAAGCAACTCAAGCGAGTATTCCTGACTTCTGAAGATTGCTCTGTAAAACTAACTAGCTCTCACTAAGACTGTCGTCCTTGTTTTTAGCTAGCCTCGTTTTGGGTCTTATTTTGACCCAGGTGATTGACCATTTTAATGAGATCCTGCATGGCGGTGTCCTTCTTACAAAAGGCATCCACTTTAGCAGTCTGTAGCATGACTTCGGTCTGGGGGTCTTCTAGAGATGAGTAGGCCAGAATCTGAGTCGTTGGATGGGTACTTTTGATCTGCGTCGAGGCACTTAGACCATCCATAATAGGCATCTGAAGATCCAGAATGATCACATCTGGAGAGTAACGCCTGGCCATTTCAACGGCTTCTTTTCCGTTGCTGGCTAAACCGACAAGCTCAATCCCCTCCTGATTCTTGAGGGCAAGTTTCAGGCTGTATCGAGTCAATTCATGATCATCAACAACTAAAACACGCAACACTAGACGCTCACAAGACAGCATTTACTCTGGTCACATACTTTTATACCTAGATGAAGTGTAACCGTTGAGACGCTTTGCAAACCTCTACCATAGGGATTAACCAAATTGTCTTTAAGAAGACAGAGAACGGGATCAAAGAGAATTGACTAAACAGGGCGAAATGAGAGGGTGAGTGTTGGACATTCACTTCTCAATTGGGTGATCTTTTGGCAGTCTCTTTGATCGCCTCACTTGATCGCTACATCCAGTCTTTGAGCAATGCCTGTCTTCTCGGATGGCGCAGTTTTCGCATAGCTTTGGCTTGAATCTGCCGCACCCGTTCGCGAGATAGATGATAGAGTTCGCCGATTTCAGTGAGGGTGTAGTGTTGACCGTCAGTGAGACCAAATCGCAGCTTGATAATTTCTCGTTCGCGATCGCTCAGGTGATCTAAAACTGAATTGAGGCGATCGCACAGCAGCTTGTGGTCAAGACAAACATTGGGCGCTACGTTGTCTGAGTCTTCGATAAGTTGCATTAGTTCTGTGTCTTCGTCGCGTCCGACCCAGGCGTGGAGCGATAAAGTGCGCTGACTTACGTCTAAGACTTGCTCTAGCTTGTCTTCTTCCATGTCCAGGGCTGCGGCGAGTTCTTGCTTGGTGGGCTTTCTGCCTAGCGTCTGAGAAAGGGTTTGACGGACTTTGCGGACTTGATTGAGCTTTTCGACCATGTGGACGGGGAGGCGAACCGTGCGAGACTGAGAGGCGATCGCCCGTGTGATGCCCTGACGAATCCACCAGTAGGCGTAAGTTGAGAATTTGTAGCCCCGTTCATAGTCAAATTTCTCAGCCGCACGCATCAAGCCCATAGCTCCTTCTTGAATTAAATCGAGAAAAGGAACGCCTCGATTGAGATATTTCTTAGCAATAGAAACGACTAGTCGAAGATTTGCCCGAACGAGTCTTCGTTTAGCTTGCTCTCCGACGACCCCTCCTTTTGCAATTTCTCTAGCAAGCTCGATTTCTTGTGCTTGGGTGAGCAGGGGATAACGAGCCATTTCTCGCAAAAATATGCCAACTGAGTCATCAGAAAGACCGAGATAATCACTGGTTTTGCCCTTGACTGATCGAGCAAGATTTTCGGGGGTCAACTCTTCATTATCTATGGCTTCCAACTCAGTTAAGTCGATATTGGGTTCGATAGCAACCGCGTCGATCGGAAAGGAGTCAGCAGGTAATTTAGTTGTCATTGTAGGTCATGCCAAGGTTGCAACGTTTCGAGCAAAAATTTGCTTCCAACTTTAGCTCAATTCACGGACTTTGTTCACATTTTTTCGAGAAAAACAGATTTTTTTGTTTCTTTCTTCTTCTCGATTGCTATTTTTTGTTTATTAACCAAAATTGCTGCTTTCTAAAGTGAAATATCCGTAGGTCTACGGAAGAAACAAGGGTGGTTAAAAACGGTATATTAAACGATTTTTGTCTTTGTGCCTCTCTTTTTAGGATTAAGATTTCGTCCCTCAACAATTAGTCACGGTTATAGCGCAGTTTTGGTTTTTTGTCGATCGCAAACGCGATTATCTCCCCAAACCTCAGATTTGAGCAGTTTTTTTCAAACCTTTATATTTCTGTAAGCTTAGAAGTCGGCAAGCAAAAGCAACGGGTTAAGGAATCTACTCAGAAACCCGTTTCCCAACCTTCGAGAATAACGATATGCCTACCAAGTAATCAAGTAATTGCGATGTGCGACTTCGTTAAGTCCCCTCTTTTAAGGAGGATTGGAAAGATCACTTCACTCTGCCGCCTCACGTTAAGCTTTCCCTAGCTCCTTCAAGCTCAAGAAAGGGAGACATAGGTTTGAAGTCGCTCATTAAGTTACACATTAAAAGAAGTGATTGCGATCGCTCAAAACCACTTCATTTTTCATCGCGAAGTAGAACGAAGTTATCCTTCATTTGCCTGCTGGGCCATCTCCATAAAGATTTTTTGAGAATTTTGCTCTGGTGTCCCATTGGCGGGGCGACGCTGGAGATAGTGTCCGTCGGGCTGCAAATCCCAGGCGTGACGATTGTCGGCCAGCATGATGCCCAAAATTTCTTGCAGGTCTTTGGCAATGTTGGCATCTTCGACTTGCACAACGGCCTCGACTCGGCGATCGAGATTGCGGGGCATCCAGTCAGCACTGCCAATAAACAATTCATCCTCACCGTTGTTGTTGAAGTAGAAAATGCGAGAGTGTTCTAAAAATCGTCCGACGATGCTGATGACTCGAATGTTTTCGCTGATGGCTTTGAGTCCGGGACGCAGACAGCAGATCCCCCGCACGATCAGATCGATCTGAACGCCCGCTTGTGAGGCTTGATACAGCGTTTGAATCAGTTTTGGATCGACGAGGGCATTCATTTTGGCGACGATGCGCCCCTGTCCGCCGTTGCGCTGGTGTTCGATTTCGCGCTCGATCAGGGCCACCATGCGATCGCGCAGGTCTACCGGAGCGACTAAAAGTTTGCGGTAAGATTTTTGGCGAGAGTATCCGGTGAGAAAATTGAATAACTCCGTTAGGTCAGCACCGAGGTCATCTCGACAGCTAAAGATACCCATGTCAGTATAGAGGCGGGCGGTTTTGGGGTTGTAGTTGCCTGTGCCAATGTGGACGTAGCGGCGAATTTTGCCTTCTTCTCGACGAACAATCAGCACCAGTTTGGTATGAGTTTTGAGTCCGACCAGTCCGTAGACGACATGAACGCCCACATCTTCGAGCTTGCGGGCCCAGTTGATGTTGTTTTCTTCGTCAAATCGCGCTTTTAATTCAACCAGGACGGCGACTTGCTTATCGTTTTCGGCGGCGGTGATCAGGGCATTGACGATCGGCGAGTCTCCAGAAGTCCGATAGAGCGTCATTTTGATCGCCAGCACATTGGGATCGTAGACCGCCTCTGTGATAAATCGCTGCACACTGCGAGAAAACGAATCGTAAGGGTGGTGCACCATCAAGTCTTGCTTGCGAATCACCGAGAAAAAATCTTCTTCACCATCTTTGCCCAAATCTTCAATATCGGTTTCGTTGACCCGTCTGAGGCGAGACGGCGTAACCGGACTCCAGGGCGGATCTTTGAGATCGGGAAGCGGCAACGACCCAAACGAAAACAAATCTCGCAGACAGAGCAACCCATCGATTTCGTAAACATCAGTTTGGGTCAGCTCCATCTCCCGCACCAACATCTCACGAATGTTTTCGGGCATTGAGGAATGGACTTCGACGCGCACGATCGACCCCCCAAATCGCCGCTTGCGAAGTTCTTGCTCGATCGCCAACATCAGATCATCCGCTTCATCTTCTTCGACATCCAAATCCGCGTTGCGCGTAATCCGAAAAGGATGATATTCCGTGATCTCCATGCCAGGAAACAACGGATCAAGATTGTGGGCAATCACCTGCTCTAAAGGAACGCCTGCCCAAACAGCCGGACGAGTTTTGGGAGCCGAGACAGGCAGATCTTGAGTTTCTAACGGCAATGAAATAAACCGAGGCAGCACTTTAGGAACTTTGACTCTGGCAAACAACTCTTCGCCTGTTGAGCCATCTTTGACAACGACTGCCAGATTGAGGCTGAGATTTGAAATGTAGGGGAAGGGGTGACTGGGGTCGATCGCCAACGGAGTCAAGACCGGAAACACCTGTTCGTCAAAGTACTCTTTTAGATAGCTGCGCTGTTCTTGACTGAGATCAATATAGTCCAGCAGATAAACGCCCTGATCGGCGAGTTGAGGACGCAGGGCTTGCTCAAAGTGACGGTGCTGCTTGATCACCATTGGGCGCAGCCGTTCATTGATCAGTTGTAACTGTTCTTGGGGGGTGCGTCCGTCAGCGCTGAGTTTGCGGACTTCTGCCTCTACTTGCTCTTTGAGGGCGGCGACTCTAACCATAAAATATTCGTCCAGGTTAGAGCTAAAGATCGCCATGAACTTGAGCCGCTCTAGCAGAGGAGTTCGAGGATCAAACGCCTCATGTAGCACCCGATTGTTAAACTCCAGCCAACTCATCTCACGGTTGAAATAGTTTTGAGGATCGGTGAGATTTACGTCCGTCGTTTTTTTTTGCCGCCGCATGTCTTAAAAAACCTCGTCTTCAATACCGTTCCACCATTCGCCTAAATTCATCAGGTCTTGGTGGATGTCTGCCAGTCTGTTTTCGTAATCTTGGGGAGAAAGGCTCTCTCGTTGTTCTTTGAGCTTTGCCAATCGCAGTTGAGCCAAAAGCCACGGTTTTGAGATGCCGTCAGTCGCTTCGAGGTAGCGTGCCAAGTCGTTGCTATCCATACAGACTAGAGCGTAAGGGGTGAGGATTAAGGCAGGTTTAAGAACCGTCGAGTCAAGGCGAAAACGTTGAGTGCTAAATGTGTCTATACCCTATCGCGATCGCTCTCTCAATGCGTCTGTCTCAGCGTCAAAATTGATAAAAAAAACAGCCCCGCGATCGCGACTGTCTCAATAATTTCGGATGGTTTGCTCAACTGTCCGATTAACTGTCCGATTAACTGTCCGATCAATTGTTCGATCAATTGCTTGATGAATTGCTTGATCGATGAACGGCTGACTAAGCGGTCGCCAGATTTTGGGAGACAAAGTTCCAGTTAACCAGCTTGTCTAAGAAGTTGTCGATAAACGCAGGACGAGCATTTTGAAAATCGAGGTAGTAAGCATGTTCCCACACGTCGAGAGTGAGAAGGGCTTTTTGCCCGTTTGCCAAAGGATTTTCAGCATTGGGGGTTTTGACGACTTTCAGCGTTCCGGCTTCTTCGACCAGCCAGGCCCAACCGCTACCAAATTGGGTCGCAGCCGCATTTTTGAACTCTTCTCTAAACTTTTCGTAGCTTCCAAAAGCGGCCTCGATCTTGGCAGCCAGTTCCCCAGTCGGAGCGCCGCCGCCATCCGCAGACAGACAGTTCCAGAAGAAGGTGTGGTTCCAGACTTGGGCCGCGTTGTTAAAAACGCCAACCTTTGCCGGATCTTTGAAGGTGATTCTAATCACGTCTTCGAGGGATTTGTCTGCCAACTCGGTGTCTTTGGTCAGATTGTTGAGGTTGGTCACGTAGGCGGCGTGGTGCTTGCCATAGTGGTAGTCAAAGGTTTCGGCTTTCATGCCAAATGGCTCAAGCGCATCTTTGGCGAAGGGTAAAGGGGGCTGTGTGAATGCCATAGTGTTCTATCCTCTCCTAGTCTGTTTTTGGCTCAAACGAATGGAATCATCTTCGCACTCAATCAAGCTCGTTTCTGACCGCATTGTCAATAAAAATCGGCAGAAACATAACTTAATACTGAAATTCTACCATCAGTTAGAAGAAACCTGGAGCGAACTCGCAGTAAGGGTGCATCGCTTCAAATCTTCAGGGGTCGCGCTTTTGTTGTTGAGTTCTAGTAATAAGTAGTCTGCGTTTTGAGTGGGGATGGACAGCGAGAAATTGGAAGAGGCGGCTGGCCCATGATCAAGTTTTGCAATCTGGATCGTCTGAGCGCTGCGATCGACTCCACTTAGCCTAATTTCTATCCCAGGACACTGACGATCGTCATACACAATTTGCCCAGTGAGTTGAGCGCTCGATTTTGGCAGAGGATTGATATAGAGAAACCCACTCGATCGGGTCGGTCGCAGTGGATTGGTTTTGAGGTTGTAAACGCCGTTCATTCCCCACAGGTAGTAGCCTGGGATTCTGCTGGTGACGATCCAATCAAGTTGCCCGCCGGGGCGAGATCCCATAAAGGCTTTCATGGTCTCAAAGGTGGCGATCGCGGTATTGAGTGAGGTCGATCGCTGACGCTGATAAAGGTTAACCTTGACCTGTTTCTCTAGCTGATAGGTTTCTGGAAGCTGCTTGAAGTCTTGAGCGATCTGCCAATCTTCAGAGAAAACCCGCCCCACCAGCCTTACCAAATCCTGATCTTCGGGGCGAATATTGTATTGAAAAGGCGTTGCTACCGCGATGTAATCGGCTTGCAAAAACTCTTTGAGCGGGTAGCTGTCTCGCGAGTCAACGTCTTGCAGCGACAAGAAATTGAGCGACTTTTGGTGGTGCAAAATTGTTTCTGCACTCATTAGCAGCGTCGGATTGATGATGGAGGAAGACTCACCCACATAAATCGGCTCACCATTGGGCGTTTTGCTGCGAAGGTCGCCGATCAGCCGGGCAATTTCAGCGTAGTCCGATCGTCGCAGGGGTGGATTATTAGCCGCAAACAATTCGCTCAGAGGCGCACCGATCGTTTCTGGCAAAATAGTCATGCCAAAGCGAGTCGGCCGCAGGGGGGTTTGATCTAGAAAATCGACGGGGGCGAGACCCATCAGCGCATTGAGGCTGAGATAAGTCACAAAAAGAGCCAATCCGATTCGTCGCAGCGATCGATTGAGCGTTAGCCAAACTGTCCAGCCAAACGCAATCAAACCCAAAATCACCAACGGCGTAAAGTGAAGCGTATAGTGAACCGTCAACTGTCTGACTTTGGCCACCCACACCAGGCACAAAATCCCGTAAAACAAAAGGATAAAGGTCGTAGCAGGGCGAGCCAGGACACGAGTTTTTAGCCCAACCGCAAATCCTAAAGCCGCCAGCAACCAGGCAACCCACCCAAACGACAGACCATAGAACTGCAAAGCTTGAGTCAGCGGCACCTCAAAAGAAGCGTAGAGACTGGTGAAATCGTTGTGTAGCACTCGCAGGAGAAAGTGTTTGCCCAAGATGGCGATCGTCGCCACACTCACCAGCCCAATCAATCCAATCTGTGTCAAGTTGCCGATCAGTATCCGAATGTCTTGACGAGGTTGTTGCCGCAGTGTGAAAGAGCGGATCACCGCCTGAATCACCATCGCTGCAAAAAAAGCAATCCCCGCGTAGGCAAAGTGCCGCCGAAACAAAGGCGTGAAACCAAGCAAAAAGCCGATCGCCCCAATCTGCCAGCGATATCTGAGCGTGACATCCTGCAAGTAAACCCAAACCGCGATCGCGATTAGCAACGCCGCCCCCGCATCCACATATCCGCGCAGGGTTGGGGCCCAAAATAAGGGCGTGACGATCGCAATCAATGCACCCGACCACCAGACCGTTCTGGGATTTGCTGACCGAATCAGCTTTGTCGCGATCGCGCCCAAAACAAATCCAAACGGGACAGAATACAGCACACTAACACCGAGAATATAGACCAACCGCGAATCACCAAATACCCAACGAAACGGTAAGAGCAACAGCGTCGGATAGTCGCTATAATCGCTTCCCGTTGATCTCCAGACACTCCTCAAAGCTGGAAGGGGTGAGGCTTGTAGGGCAGCCGCTAGTTTGTCTAAAATCCATTCATAAGTGACGTAATCAAACCAATAAAACGCCCGTTCGTGCGAGATATAGGCGGACACAAAAATAATCGACATCCCCAACAAAAAAGCGAATAGCCCGATCGGAGCTACCCTTTTAGTCTCAGTCGGCAACTCTGCCTGCGCTTTCTCACGTGACCCAAGAGAAGGTAGCATTCCAAACACCTCTCAAATGGCAGATTTTGCTCTGCGACCAATAGCAGAACCGTCCTCATTTTGGTTGGCAAAAGCAAATTGTTAATCTATCTTGTGGGTGAGTCTTGGGGGTCGATCGACAGGGATGGTAAGAAGTTCTTTTGAGGCTCAAGATAGAAGAGTGAGGAGTGAGGTGTGAGGTGTGAGGTGTGAGGAGGAAGTGAGGAGTGAAGAGAGTGTCACTGGCTTGAAGAGTGTGAGCAGTGCCCACCTTACAGGCTCTATCCAATGTCCGATTAACCCACTATCAGGAGCATCCTGTTTAAAACAAAAAAGCCCCAATCCACTAGGCATGGACTGAGGCCATAAATCAGGGTGCATCTACCACTCCTTAATGCCGCAATTCTGGACGTACTCCGGACTAACCGATCGGGGAATCATAAAGATAAAGGCAAGATTAGTTAAACTTTCGATAACGTAAATCGGACACATTGGGTTTTTCTGGCTGACAGGGCGTAACTGACCCTCAACGGTCTCACCGTGAAGGTACTTGGGTGTTTTTACTTAGTTCAAATTTCTACTTTACGATCGGCACACACGCTCGCCATCTACGTCATTTGTACTGAGTCCCTGTAATACCCAACATTTCCTCGGCGAATGGGAACACAGTTTGTCATTCTAAGAGCGGGGGATTTTGATGAAACTCTAAAGTTCGATCGCAAATATACCGATCTTGCCTGACCAGCCGCTTTAAGGAGCGGTTAATGAGAAATTGAGGAGTCGATGCGAACAGACTTTTGCCTTGACGAAGTAAACACGTAAACCAGGTCTTCTTGGAGAGTAGTTGTGACTCAGGAATTCTACATTTCTGTAACTCCCGTTGGAGAAGACGGATATCTGATTCGGACAGAACGAGTCGCGACCGGGGTGCCGCTTGCCGAAGAGCTAGTCACCTGGAAGGTCGAAGACTGGCTGACTCAAGCAGGTCAACTCATGCACGATCCGCTGCTGGGTCTGCTGCGAGGAAATTTGATCTCATTGGGTCAACGCACGCGATCGGGGTCAGAAAATGGTGCCACGCTGTCTTCGAGCCTGGTGGAGTTTGGGCAAAACCTCTACAACTCTCTGTTTCAGGGCACGATTCGCGATAGCTGGGTGATTGCTCAAGGCATTGCTCACAACCATCGAGAAGATCTGCGGCTGCGACTGGGCTTAAAGGGAGATCTCCTACCTCGCCTCCCCTGGGAAGTGCTACATGCGGGCAATCGTCCGCTTTCGACGGGCACTGATGTCATTTTCTCTCGCTATCAGGCCTCTGCCTCGATGGCCACGGTTCTCCATTCGCCCCGTCCGCTCAGAACCCCCACCCACTCGCCAGACCAGAGCCAGACGCTACGAATTCTCATGGTTTTGGCGGCTCCCACTGATCAAGAAGTGCTGGCCCTCAAAGAAGAAGCTCATCACCTTAACCAAGAACTTCAAAAAGAGGCGCAGGACACCCTCTCAGGCATCGAATTGACGATTCTCGAACAACCTGGACGCGAACAACTCACCCAAGCGATCGAGCAAGGTCGCTATCAAGTTCTCCATTACGCGGGGCACAGCAATCTAGGCGCATCGGGCGGCGATCTCTATCTAGTGAGCGATCGCACAGGACTGACTGAAGTGTTGAGTGGAGACGATCTAGCGGGCTTGCTGGTTAACAACGGCATTCACATGGCTGTTTTTAACTCCTGTCGGGGCGTTTATACGGCGACCTCTGATCCCGACCGAGAAGCCGATGCCGGAAATCTCACCGAGGCGCTTTTAAAGCGAGGCGTTCCCGCTGTGTTGGCGATGGCCGAACGCATTCCTGATGATGTCGCTTTGACCTTGAGCCGTTTGTTTTATCGCAACCTCAAACAGCGATCGCCCATCGATCTCAGTCTCAGCCGCGCTAGACAAGGATTACTTTCGTCCTATGGCTCCAATCAGTTGTATTGGGCATTGCCGATCCTCTACCTGCATCCCGATTTTGACGGCTATTTGCAACCGCCGATCAACGAGTGGGACGAAGCCGAGGCGGAGGACTTTATCGAAGAGATTGATCTCAATGACCCGGACTACCCAGACGACCAAAAAGCGGTCGAAGACATGTTTGGAGAACTGATTCGCCCCCCCGAAGCGACCGCTCAAAATCCTTTTCAGCCAGGTGAAGATCTCTTCCCAGATGAGCAGGCTGCTTCAAACAGCGCCCCCTCTCACAGCGCCGAAGACCTGATCACCCTGGGGCAAGTTTTGTATGAGCAGGGCGATACAGCGGCGGCGATCGCGACCTTTGGAGATGCCTTGGCGATTGATCCCAATTCGGCTCCGGCTTACTACTATTTGGGTACTGCCCTCGAAGACTACGGTAGAACTACTCAGGCGATCGTTGCTTACGAGATGGCGGTCGAGCTTGACTCCACTTTAGAAAGCGCTCGACACAACTTGCAGCGCCTCCAAGTGGCTCATAATCTCCCTGGTCAAAATTCCGTCTCGTCCAGCAATCCTCAGCCCAATAACCTCGTTCAGTCCAGCAATCCCCCTCAGCCCAGCAATCTCGTTCAGTCTGGAGTTTCAGGAGGGTCAGAAATGACGATCGCCTCCACCGATTCACTGACCCAATCAACTCCCGTCGATCGAATTTTTGCTCGCCCTCAAGAAGCTCCATCACGGCAAAAATCTTGGGGGTTCAAGCGATCGTGGGCGATCGTGGGCGTGACCAGCGTCGTCATTCTAGGCGTTGGCATCTGGGGAGCCTCTCGCTTCTTGCCCAAAAATCCTCGACCCAATGAGATACTGCCCCAACTGGACGCGCTCACCCAAAATCCCAAAACTCCAGCCAATTCAGCGAACCCCAGTCGAGATGAAACCAACGACGCAACCGCACTGGCTATCAAGAATTTTAGTCAGGGCAACTTGAGATTGGGGCAAGAGGGTGTAGAAGCGTTGCTCGATCGCGGAGCCATCACCGCTGCCGAAACGGCCTTTGCTTCCGTGCCGCCTAATCAACTCGACACGCCCGCGATTAGTTTTTTGAGAGGAAGAATCGCCTGGCAATCGATCGCTCGTGGCAGCCGCAATTACAGTTTTGGGGATGCGCGCCGCTATTGGGAAAGCGCTGCCAAAAACAAGCCTGATCCGCTCTACTTCAATGCTCTAGGCTTTGCTTACTACGCAGAGGGCAATTTGCAGCGAGCGACAGATTCTTGGTTTCAGTCCCTTAAACTGAGTGAGGAACTGAAAAAAAATGGGGCACCTTCTCAAGATGCGCTGACTGCTTACGCGGGTTTGGCGCTGGCTTCTCTCAAATCTGCACCCAGTCAGCCGCCTGCTCAACAAGCTAGACTTCGAGGGGAAGCGGTCAAACTGCGCGATCGCGTCAACAAAGCTGCCCCCGACAAATTCTTACCGGGCACGCTCTCTCGAAACTGGCTCTGGACAGAAGCCGCGATCGCCGACTGGAAATCCTTGCAGGCAATCAAGTAGTTCGCTACCCTCACATCAGCGAAGAAATCGACTTTTGTTTGCGAATGTCCATCATGTCCGCCAAACTCGCATCGCCCCAGTCTAAAGGATGCGCCTCCTCAGTCGGAACGACAGTCACGATCGGTTGAGGGCTGGTCGCAGGAGTAGACCTCTGAGGAGCCGCGATCTGCATAGTAGAAGGGGGTTTTGGGCGGGTCACCAGTCTCGGTTGAGGTTTGCTAGGGGTCAGTTGTCTGGCCAGCAAGAAAGACATGCCACCACAGCCCAGCGCGATCGCGGCTAACAATCCAAACGAAGAGGCAGGCTTGGCTTCAAACTGAGGAGATTGTGAGGGCTGAGGGGTTTCGACTGCCAGTTGCGGCTGTGGCGTTTCGACCTCTGCCAGATCGATATGAATCAAACTTCTAACGCCAGCCCAAGACATCGACACCATCAGCAGCCAAACTCCGCTCCAGAGCAAGAAGGGATGTCGATCGGCGAATGTGATTAAAATTCTTAGCCAGAAGGGGGGCTGTTTTCGAGGGGAGAGTCGTTTTCGAGGGGGGAGCGCCGGAGAAGTGCCACCCTGATCAGTGCCCTGTTGGTTCACCATAACGATTTTAAGGAATTGTTTATCCAATGCGTACAGATTTTACTGAATAATTCCCTGTTTAGCTAATTTTCCTTAATTTATTAGAAAGAAAACCTACCTAACGACATAAGTAAACCGAGCCGTGAAGGGACTGATTTTTGTTGTAATCGCTATTAAAAACAGAAGACAATTCACAATTTATACAAATCCTTCTTGTTCAAATACAGGCGAATTGGTGAAGTTTGTCGCGTCAACTCACAGCCGGATTGTTTTGTATCGGTGTTTTTTGAGCCAATTATTGTTTCTAAAGCTAGTAGTTGCCGGATAAGCTGAGTGATTTTTGTAACTTAATAACGGGCACAATGGCTTTAGTCTTTTGCTGACACGAATTAGAGTTGCCCGATCGTTTTAACTTGTGAGTTTTAGGAGTACAGAATATGGAATCTGCTGGATCGTCCGTTTGGAATCGTTCTGAAGTGTCGTTAGAGACGGCCTTACCCGATTTGACCTCGCAGGCGGCATCAGCCCCGCTCACAACTTCACTGTCGCGATCGGCTTCTCTACTGTTTGTCGATTCCAAGGTGAGCGATTATCAAAGTTTGATCGCAGGCACCCAAGCCGAAGTTCACATTCTCGATTCGACGGACGCGATCGCTCAGATTACTCAAACTCTGATAGGACGATCCAACATTTCCAGTTTGCAGATCCTCTCTCATGGAGCAGCCGGAAGTTTAGCCTTGGGAGGGGATTGGGTGGATTTGGGCGATCTCGATCGTTACGCCAACCAACTACAATCCTGGGCAAGTGCGCTGACCGAAGATGCTGATATTCTGCTTTATGGCTGCGATGTGGCCGAGGGTAAAATCGGTCAAACCTTTGTACAACAGTTGGCAAAATTGACAGGTGCAGAGGTCGCCGCTTCGGATGACTTGACAGGCAGTTCGGCTCTCGGTGGCGATTGGGATTTGGAAGTGAAGACGGGAGACATTGAGACACCTTTAGTCTTCGACCCACAAGCTTTGGCCCGTTATGACCACACTTTGGCAAATGTAGGGGATGTGACCATCAACGAGTTTTCTCAAGGCAGTGGTGGAGGGAAAGAGTGGGTCGAAATTTTGGTCGTCACCGATAACCTGAATCTTCAGAACCATCGACTCCTGGATGGCAACAATTCACTAAACATTCAACTAACTGGTACTGGCTTTGCATCGTTGAAATCGGGAACGTTGATTGTGCTGTACAACGGGGGTGATCAAGATGGAACGATCACCCCGGACTTAGCCTATAACCCCACAGCAGGAGACTACTCTCTACAAGTCTCTTCCCTAAACGCCACTGGAAACTTTGCACTCACTCGCACTCTTGGCTGGAGTGGACTGTCTGGTGAATTTGGTAATGCAAGCCAGACAGATCTTCCGCAGCTAGTCAATACCAGTGGAACACAAATTTATGTTCTGCCTAGACAAAGCAGTGACGGAGGAAAATTTACGGCCTACCAGAGTAACGGTGCTGCGGGTGCTACCAATGCAAATAACTGGTCGCCTGATACCGTATCCACATCTGCAACGCCTGGACTTCCTAACGGTGGAAGTAATACAACCTGGATCAATAGCTTGCGTGGCAACGTTGCTCCTGTGCTAGATACTACTGGCAACCCGACTTTACCAACTATTCGGCAAGGAGTCTCTAATCCCATTGGGACGCGAGTCGCTGATCTGATTGCGAGTTTGGGCGGAACGGGCATCACGGATGCAGACTTTGGAGCACTCAAGGGGATTGCCATTACCGGAGCCGACAACACCAATGGAACCTGGCAATTCTCTACAAACGGCGGCACCAACTGGACAAATCTGGGCACTGTTTCGGACAATGCTGCTACCTTGTTAGGCGCAACGCCTCTCTACGCCCCTGAACTAGGAAATGCGATTAACACCCAGAGTTGGCTGTCTTATAACAATCTGCGATTTGTCTCTGGTATAGCTTTAGCGGGAACCTCAACTCAATTCCCTGGAACCAACGGCACTCTGCTCAACACCACAGCAGATATCCGCAACTATGCAGGCTACACCAACTATCAAATCAATCCTGATTTCTCACAATCCTTCAAGAATCCGGCGTTTCCATC
This sequence comes from Phormidesmis sp. 146-12, assembly GCF_052939495.1. Classification (NCBI taxonomy): domain Bacteria; kingdom Bacillati; phylum Cyanobacteriota; class Cyanophyceae; order Leptolyngbyales; family Leptolyngbyaceae; genus Phormidesmis; species Phormidesmis sp. 146-12. The sequence continues at coordinate 26,370 of NZ_JBJPHS010000039.1, forward strand.
CCTCGATCGCGCTTCCGGTTACGATCTCTCCTTCAATCTACAAGTTCTGCAAGAAACCCATACGAATAACGATCGAGGCTTTGCAGTCATTCTGCTCGGTCAGGACAATCAAGGCATTGAGCTAGGCTTTCAATTTGACGGCACGAACGGTCGCATTTTTGCCCAAAATTTAGACGCTCAAAATCAGTTTGTAGGAGCCGAAAGTATCTCCTTTAACACCAATGCACTCACGGCCTACCGATTAGCGATTCAAGGCAACACCTATCAGTTGTTTGCTAATGGGACGCAGATTTTGACGGGGACTTTACGCGACTACCGCAACTGGACTTCTCCAGACGGATCGCCTAGCCCCTATGCGCTGCCTAACTTTGTCTTTTTGGGTGACAACACGACTTCGGCTCAAGGCATCTTCAATGTGGGTCAGATCGCCCTTCAGACCGACACCCGGATTCGATTTGTCCCCAATGCCACCTATGCGGGTAACGCACAAATTAGCGTTCGGGCCTGGGATGGGGCTGATGGTGGAAGCAACGGACAAGCCAGTGTGAGTGTCACCAACAACGGAGGCACCACAGCATTTAGTACGGCGGTAGAAACGGTTACGATCGCAGTCACTCCCCTCCCCACCCTGGGCATCAACCGGGTTACTCAAAACGAAGGTAACAGCGGCACCACGGCTTATACCTTCACCGTCACACTCTCACAAGCTATCAACGATACCGTCACCGTCAACTACACTACGGTTGATGCCACAGCCACCGTCGCTGATAGTGACTATGTAGCGGCTTCTGGTCAACTCACCTTTGCCCCCAACCAAACAACTCAAACTATCACCCTTCTTGCCAACGGAGACACCCAGCCCGAAAATAACGAAAGTTTTGGCGTTCGGCTCTCTAATGCGAGTAATTCAACCATCAGCGGCACAGGCATTGGGTTAGGAATTTTGGTCAATGATGATGCGACCTCTGCCTGGCAAGTCGTGAGCAACGCCGACTTTGACCGAGATGGCTCGATCGACCTGCTCTGGCGCAACGCAATCACCGGACAAAACAGCATTTGGAAAATGAACGGCACCAGTTTTGCCTCGTCGATCGACCTGCCCACCGTGACTGGAGGCTGGAAAGTGATGGGATTGGCAGACTTTGACAAGGATGGCTTTACCGACATTCTCTGGCGCGACCCTAACACCGGAGGCAACGGCATTTGGAAGATGAACGGCACCAGTTTTGCCTCGTCAATCGCGCTGGCAACCGTCACAGGAGGCTGGAGCGTCGCAGGGTTGGCAGACTTTGACAAAGATGGCTTTACCGACATTCTCTGGCGCGACCCCAACACCGGAGGCAACGGCATTTGGAAGATGAACGGCACCAGTTTTGCCTCGTCGATCGCGCTGGCGACCGTCACAGGAGGTTGGAGTATCGCAGGTTTAGCAGACTTTGACAAAGATGGCTTTACCGACATTCTCTGGCGCGACTCCAACACTGGAGCCAACAGCGTTTGGAAGATGAACAACACCAGTTTTGGGTCTTCTATAACGCTGCCTTCGATTCTGGGATCTAACTGGAGGATTGCGGGCGTAGCTGACTTTGACCGAGATGGCTCGATCGACATTCTCTGGTATGACGCTCAAGATGGCTTTACCAACGTTTGGAAGATGAATAGCACCAGCTTTGAGTCATCCTTCTCACTACCGACCGTAGGAGGCGCGAACTGGGAAGTCGTCGGACTCCAAGACTATGACAAAGATGGAAAAGTAGATATTCTATGGCGAGCCGACAATACCAACTCAACAACGATTTGGAAGCTTGACGGATTGAACTTTAGCTCATCGACTGACCTTCCGCTGGTGCTGTAGACACGAGTCGCTCGATCGAATTTCTCAAGCTTAGGGCAGATTGCACAGTCTGCTCTATTTTTTTGTTTGAACGACTCAGATCAGGTCTTGAACCGTGCAGTGCTTGGGGAGACGGAGCCTCTACTCATGCTGGTGACAACCTGCCTGAGCAAGTACTGTCGTAGAGCCAAGAATCCCCGTGGCTTTAGCCCTGGAGAGTGTCAAAAAAGAGCGCTTGGCTTCAGGTTCAAACTTTTGTGTGCTCACAAATTTGCGGAGACTGCGTGATTAAAGATATTGGCTCTACAATTTCGAGAGTTGTGGGCAACCGTGTGTTTTAATAAACTACTTCCCTATCAAAGTTAGCCAAACTAACCTAAGTCTACTCAAATCGAAACCGCACAAGTTTGCAAGATGGTGAAAGAGATGAGCATTTTTTGTCCTCTTAGCGGCGAGTCTGATATTTCGCTGCTCGACAAAATCGACGCGGAGGTTTTGAAGAAAGTCTACCGTCAATCCTATTTGAGGTTAGATGTTTCATCTGAGCTAGAACAAGTTCAACAAATTGGTTTTTATCACTGCACTAAATCAGACTTAAGGTTTTTTCATCCTGCTGTTATGGGGTCAGAGCAATTTTATGAAAAACTCCAAAGATTTGATTGGTACTATACCGATGAAAAGTATGAATATGAGTATGTCAAAAATCTAATTAAAAAAACTGACCTTCTTCTTGAAGTCGGCTGCGGAAGTGGAGCCTTTGCTGAGAAAATTGACGTTCAAAACTACGTTGGATTAGAGCTAAGTGAAAAAGCCCAAACGATGGCATCTCAGAAAGGTTTCACCGTAATTAGAGAATTTGTGGAAGAACATGCTGCCTCAAAGACTGAATATTATGATGTCGTCTGTGCCTTTCAAGTATTAGAACATGTTGCAAACGTTCGATCGTTTATTGAGGCTAGTCTTCAATGTCTCAAACCCGGTGGCTTGCTGATTTATTCAGTGCCCAGTGCTGATTCTTTTTATGCATTACTGACTAACAATGTACTCAACATTCCGCCTCATCATGTAACCTGGTGGTCTGACAAAGCTTTGATGTATGTAGCTGATTTTTTTGATCTAAAGTTGATCTCTATTCATCACGAAAAGCTGTCTCCTTTACATAGAAAAGGATATCTCGCCTACATCTTGACCCAGCGCCTCAAGCAGTTATTTAGCATTCGAGAACGGCTGTTAGATGATTCACTGATTTATCGGCTGATCTCCAAATTTTCGACCTTAATCAGTCTATTTTTAGAACCTGGTCTACAAGACGATCGGGCACTACCAGTTGGGCATTCAGTCATCGTTGTTTACCAAAAGAAGGGGTAGCTTGAAAACTTTACTACTCAGTACCTTTGACATTAGCGGCGGCGCGGCGCGTTCTGCTTATCGACTGCACCAGGGATTGGCCAATTGTGGAACTGACTCAAAGATGTTAGTGCGCGCTAAGTTTAGTCAGGATTCTTCTGTGATTGGGGCTGATCAAAAAGTTACTCAAACCTTAAGTCGGCTAAAAACTTCTGTTGACGCTCTACCTAAAATATTGTTTAGAGGATTGGATAAAAATAAGCGAACTCCTTATTCTTTACATTGGGTTCCTGCGTTTAATTTGTCTAAGATTAAAGAACTAGATCCCGATATTATTAATATTCACTGGATTGGTGGTGGTTTTCTCAAGATAGAAGCGATCGCTCAACTAAAAAAGCCGATCGTTTGGACACTGCATGATATGTGGGCTTTTACAGGGGGATGTCACTATAGTCAGGGGTGCGATCGCTACCTAAAAGCCTGTGAAAGCTGCCCACAAATGCCGCCTAGATATCACTTAGATCTATCAAGTTGGGTGTGGCAGCGTAAGTCAAAAGCTTGGGCTGGTTTGAATCCAACTATCGTAACTCCAAGTCGCTGGCTGGCTAATTGCGCTCGTTCAAGTGCCTTATTTCAAGATTATAGAGTTGAAGTAATTCCTTATGGGTTAGATACAGAAACCTATAAGCCTTTTGAGCAGACCTTTGTTAGGAATAAGCTGAAACTTCCTTTGGATAAATACTTAATTCTTTTTGGGGCAAGTGATGCTCTTAGCAACTCAAGAAAAGGCTTTAACTACTTGCGATCGGCGCTAGAAACTCTCAACCACAAACTTCGCGATCGCTGTGAACTTGTCATTTTTGGTGCCTCCCATTCTGATGGAATTGACTTGGGAATTAAAGCGCATTATCTAGGAAACTTCAATGATGAAACTGCCTTAGCTCAAGTTTATTCAGCCGTTGATGTATTCGTTGCTCCTTCTCTAGAAGACAATTTGCCAAATACCGTAATGGAATCGATCGCCTGTGGAACTCCCTGTGTTGCTTTTAATATTGGTGGAATGCCGGATATGATTGATCATCAGCAAAACGGCTATCTGGCAAAACCTTTGGACGCGATCGACTTGGCACAAGGTATCACCTGGGTACTTGAAAACAGTCAATCCCAAAAATTGCGCTATGCTGCTCGTGAAAAGGTTGAACAGGAGTTTACATTAAATCTACAAGCCAAACGCTATTTGACCCTTTTTGCAGAGATTAGAGAAGACTTCTACGCCCTCAAAACCCCAAGTAAAATTCCGTAATGCGGTCAGATTTTAGAATTGGCGGTCAACAAGTCATAATAAAATTCATCTCGGTTTAATTACACTTCTAAGCGTGATTTTGCATCTGTGCCCATCTGTATCTTTGTCCGAATTGTTCCAACCTTACGCTTGATGCGTGCGATCGGGCCTAAATCAAAACAAATTCTTTGAGTGAACTGATCAGCCTTAGCATCTCGAATCATAAAAGAAGGGTGAACAAGGGGAAACTCTAATGCTTGAGTTGCCATATTTTCTAGCAAACTTCCTGTCGCTTTGGTATGCGTTGCGGTCGAATCAAATCCAATATTAGAGACTAAATTGACATTGGGTAAAATGGCTAGACCACTCTGCATCCAACAGGTATAAACCCAGGCAAAATCCCAGGTATCAATTTTGTTTTCGTAAAAGGTTTGAAATATTTTCGTCCAATATCGAGCCGCATTCCTATCACCTAACCAATCATTAAGCCAGTCGCCGTCGCGTAGAGTTTCCCACTGCTGCATCTCAAGATCATACTGTTGCCATGCCCGCCGCCAAGTTGCCCAGCCCCAAATGTGTGGATAACAGGAAAAGTAGTAGCTGTGGGGCATTCGTCTGCGACCAAACTGAAAATTACTGCCTGCGATCGCCATAATCCGCAAATCATCACGATAGCGATCAAGTAGAGCTTCACAAAAAGGAAAAAACGTTGAATCTGGTAGACAATCATCCTCCAAAATAATCGCCTCCTCTACTTGCTCAAACACCCAATCTAGCCCGGTAGAAACACGCTGCTTACAGCCTAAATTGATATCAGAATAGTTTTTTAATACGTCACAATCCCAGTCAACTTGATCAATAATGGCACGCACCGCAGCACATTGTTCAGCTTCTCCAGTGCGGTTCGATCGCGGCCCATCCGCCACAACAAGCAACTGGGTTGGTTTAGCTTGTCGAATCGCTTCAAAGACTCTGGCAGTAGTGTGCGGCCGATTAAAAATGAGAAAGGCAACAGGAGTCATTTCTTCTTTCTAAGGAGCTACCGAGAGATAGAACTATCAGGATTTGACTGGGTTAAATTTTGAGAGAATGCTGAACTTCAGGAAGAAATTTCTTATTAATTGCAACAATGTTTTGATAAGCAAAAATCTCCCAATGCATTGGAGAATAATCACCCATTGGAATCAGTCCATCTGGAAGCAATCTGTAGAATGAGTAATCAGTTAGCAGATTTAGAATGTCTTTGAGAAAGACTCGACTGACTATATTCATTTCATTAAACTCAAATTGAACCATATCTATATTTCTCTGCTTGAGTGTTTGCTGAGTTCCTAATAAAACCTTTAGTTCATTTCCCTCTGTGTCAACTTTGAGAAGTCTGATGTGATCGAGATTAGAGTGTTGAATAAACTCGTCCAAAGTGATGACATCTACTTCCCAACTTTCAGAAGCGCCTTTGTGAATGTTACTGATAACGTCTTGATAAAGAGAGGCATGAGTTGAGCCACTTTGATCGCCCTGATAATCGTATAGTTTTAGCTTTCCTTGGATATCACTACAGGCTGCGTTGATTGCAGTGTAATGATGCTGGCTTGCCTGATCTGATAACTTCTCAAAAGTTATTGGGTGAGGCTCAAATGCATATATCTTGGCAGTTTGTGAAAGCCTTCTAACTTTATTAGAATACTCTCCAACATTGGCACCTACGTCAATGACCACCCCATCATCTAGGAACTCAGAAATTTGGTTAAGAAAGGCATCTTCTCCACTCTGCTGATCATCGTCATAGTTGAGGAGTCCTATTCCTCTCAAGCTCAGTTGAAAAATTAATTGATTTAACCTAAAAAGTGATTTTCTAAGAAAAATGAGTCGATAGATTCTGATTAAAACATCTCTAACTTTCTCACGAAGAACCTTCCGCATGTCAATCTCTCCTGGATGAACGATCGCAAAAACTCTTAATGCTTTTACTTATTCTATAAAGAGCGCTGGGGATTATTAAAGCTTTGGTTTGCATTCCAAAAAATGCTCTCGTTTTTGCAAAGAAAGCAGTCGCAATGTAGGCTGCAAAACATTGAGCAATCAGAGTAGAAATAGCCGCTCCGACTCCTCCGTAAAGCCGGATAAAGAAATAGTTTAGGATGACGTTAACCCCTGCTCCGATGGCAGTTGACAGAAATGCAAACGACATATAGCCTTCTACTGTCGTCCAAGAGGTTCGCACCACTCCTAAAGAGACAAATAGACCACTCCAGATGTGAATTGATAAGATTACTCCAGCCTCTGCATAACTTTCTCCATAGAGCAGCGTCACGATTTGATTAGCAGATAATGACACAATCAATGCGATCGCATATCCCAGGGCGGACAACCAATCGAGAACTTTTTGAAGTCGATCAAAGTAAATCTCTGAGCCTTTTTGTTTAGCTTGTACAAGGGCTGGAAAGATGGAACTGGTGATAGCTAAGGGGATAAAGTACCAAAGCTCCGATACTCTAACTGCTGCTGAATAGATGCCAACCGCTGCGTCGTCTCTCATCTGCCCGATCATAATTTGATCAGTTCTCATGTAGATCATGATGACAAAACTGGAGAGGATTAATGTCCAGCTATCTTTTAGCAATTCTACGGCACGTTCAGTGCTAAATCTCCAGGCTCTAATCAGGTTTCCTTGAAGTCGATAAATGCTCAATAAGCCAAGCGCGCTCAAAGAAGCTTCTACTAAGTAAGATAATGCAAATAGAGTTAACGAAGCATGTAGATAAATCAGTAAAACTCTCAAAAGATTGGCGGCGACTAATGCTATATTTTTAGCCCAAATCGAGTATTTTGATTGAGTTTGTGACTGAAACCAGAAGTCAATAACATAAAAGGACTCAAACAGCATTCCTGCTGTAAAAATTGCAACTAGCCAATGCAATATAGCTTCTTGAGGGCGAAGTATTAGAATAATGCTAACTGCTACCAAAATGGCTAGTAGCTGGGCCACTAACTTTAGAATTAAAGCGGTTCCCAGCGTCTCATCTTTGCATTCCGGCTCACGGACTATGTTTCTGATGATGATTCCATCGAGACCCAAGTTCGCGATCGAGTTAAAGATAGAGGAGAATGCAAACGCATAATTATAAAGACCAAACTGCTGCGGTTCTAAATAACGCGCAACCCAGACACCTACAACTAGTCCGATCGCCATCCGTAAAATCTTGTCGCAAAACAGCCAGGTTGCATTCCCTAAAATCTTCAATAGATTAGGACTTAGCCTTTGCGTGATGATGGACAGCCTATTTGTCATTAATTTATGCCTCTAACTCATATCGACTGCGCCACCTAAAAACACCATCTGTAGATTTTATACAAAAAGCCTTGGAGACTTAGAATCACCCTGTCCAGAATCTTGGCACAACTGCACTTAAAAAATTCTAGTCTTACCTCAACATTTTCTTAGACCAGTAGAGAGATTACCGGATATAATAATGCGAAACTGTCCTGGAAGTTCATAAAAAGTGCTTGCTGCTCCAGTATTCAAGTGATTTGAAAAGTCCAGCTTGTACATGGAGAGAGGGCACAAAATCAGCACCTTTACCCGTTGTTAACAATGACTTCTTACAATCCACGCCCTCTAATTCCTGCCTCTAGTGGTGACATAGAGTTTGGCAATAATACAGAGGAAGTCTAACACTCTTTAAGTAAAATTTTGAGGTCGATCGAGAAGATTCTTTAAGTTGCAATTTTCATTTTCTGCAAACCCCCTCAGCAGTCTTATACCAGGAGAAGAAGGAAGACAGTAGAAGCCCTGTGAACCCAAAATACAGATACAGTAGACATGATCCAAACCGACTTGATTTTCCCTTCAAAGAAGCAGCAACCTTTAAGCCACTATTTTCTCTGGTTTTGGACAATGATGATTACTGCGAGCCTGATTCTGTCTCCTAGATTGGGCGAGAGTGGGCTGTTAAATTTTATTCGAGTAGACGATGTTCTGCTTCCGATCACGGCGATCATCACGATCGTGCTGCTTCCTAGAATTCGTCCTATTCGCAAAATCGTGCTGGCTTTTCTGAGTTTGTTTTTGTTTAACTCGATAGTAGCAGTCGTCAATCACTATTCTGGCTTTAACAACGTCTCACTCTTTGAAAAGCTTCTTCCTTCCTTAAAAAGCTCACAGTATCTAATCTACTTCTGTTTCTTCTTTGCAGTCTCCTGTAAATTAGCGTCGAAGGAGTTTAAGAGGATTGCGGCTAGCTTAATCTTCTGCTTTGTTCCTAACTTGATCTATGCATTTATTCAGATTACTACCTCAAGTTTCTCAGGTTACTACGGATTAGGGATTTTGAATGAAATTAGTCCTACGCTCACTGGCTCTGTATTTTACTTCTTCGCAATCTTGTGTAGCTTATTTTTCATGATTGAAAGAACTGAGATCAAACAGGCTTTCTGGGTAGTCTTATTTTCACTAAACGTCATTTTTACAGGGCTTACTGGCTCAAGAGGCGCGCTTTTATCTTTGTTAGTTTATTTATTTATCTTAGTTTTTTATGCACTGTTAAATCTTAGAAATAGCAGCAAGTTAGGAGGTCGCTTAGTGTTGCTTTTGATAGTCGGTGTGACTCTCTGTTATCTCTTCATGACTTTGAGTCCGATGCTGGGAGTTAACATACAGCCCTTGTTAGAAAATCTACCTCAACGTCACCTGGAACTATTTACTTCAGATGTTCAAGAAGAAGGTAGGGTGACCAACTGGTCTGGAGTGATTTCAGACTATGCGTGGCTGGTTTCTCAATCTCCTGCGCTAGGTTTGATTGGATTGGGGTCGGGAGGCACCTATGAAATCTTTGGCATGTTGCTCAATGCTGCGGATAGTCAGTTAGTTTATGTTGCTGTGAGTGGCGGTCTAGTTGGCGGTTTGTTGTATCTGAATGCTTTGAAAGAACTATACTTATTTTTTAGAAGAAAGCTATCACAAACCCTCCTTCCAATTGCACCTTTGATGATAGGACTTTTCTGGTCTTTCATGACATTTTCAATCACTCAGGAAGTGTTTACACTGTCAAAAACTGGAGGGTTATTTTGGATGTTGTGTGGCTTTCTCAGTGGTGCGATTTGCAGTCAGTCTGTTTCAAGGAAGTCTGAGCCTCACCAAGCGTGATAGTGATGAATTGTGGAGTTTCTGCCAGTAATGTCCGCTTACAAGAATTCAGTCTTTTCTTAAATTATTTTCGTAAACTAGAGGCGCAACTGACTCAATTAGCCTCATTGATTTAGCCTCATTGATCGAGAGAAGCACAATCATGAACCAGCCAACGCATACAAATGAGCAGGTTTTCATCCAGCTTGATGTAGTTACCTTGAGTCGAAATTCTTCTAAGGTAATTCCAGCAACTTTAGAGAGTGTGAGTTCGCAAACCTACTGCCACATTAATCATTTAATCATTGACGGAGGCTCTACCGATCGTACTTTAGATATTATTCAAGAGTTCGATCATGGCAAGTCTCTTTCAATCGTTGATCAGCAGGGTTCTGGAATTACAAATGCGTTTAACATTGGCTTGAGCCACTCTGCGGGACATCTGATTATCTTTCTCAATTCGGGGGATGTTTTTGTGGATGAGAATGTAGTAGCCAGACTGGTAGAATCTTATCGAAGCGATCGCTGGCTTTGGGCCTTTGGAGAAACGATTTCTAGAAGTCGTAGAAAATATCTCAAGCGTCATATCAAACACCCTCAACGATGGCAACAAGAATTATTTCTATATGGCAATCCAATTTGTCATCAATCTGCGGTCTTCTCCCGTGAGATTCTCGAAAAGGTTGGACGATATGATGAGCAGCTTTTTTTAGAAGCAGACTATGACTTTAATGTAAGAGCTTCTCTAGTTGCTCCACCCCATCTCTTGCGCTTTCCAGTCGCTTATTATGATACGACGGGGGTATCCTCTACGAAGGTATTTGAAAGCTATTTATGCCATCGAAAACTGCGTAGAAAGTACTTTTCTTTTAACCCAGTTCGCAACTTTTTGCTCGACGCGACCTGCTTATTAAAAACAACAAAACGTTTTTTGATGATTCCTGCCAAGCAGCTTTTATAAAAGATTTCTAAATGATGAATGCCGTCAATAAATTGTAATTTGGTTAACCGATTTGTCTTATAAATCAGAGGTGTTTCAGTGCTTGATGATTCTGTTTCTAATTGTCCAACGGTGACGATCGCCATCCCAACTTACAACGAATCTTTGTACATTGAAAGAATTATTCGAGACTTCTTATCGACCAAATATTCAAACCTGGTTGAAGTCTTGATCGCAGATGGAGGTAGCAATGACGGAACTCAAGAAATTGTCAGAAAGTTATCTTTGGAAGATGCGAGAGTCCAACTAATCAATAATCCTCTTAAGCTTCAAGCGGCCGGACTCAACATAGCGGTTGAAAAGGCGACGGGAGAAATTTTTCTACGAGCGGATGGTCATTCAGATTATGCGTCTGATTATATTGAGCGTTGTGTTGAAGAACTTTTGAGTTCTGGAGCAGCTAATGTCGGTGGCGCACAGCGTTTTGTTGCAAAAAATGCCTTCCAATCGGGAGTTGCTTTATCTACTAGAAGTTTCTTGGGGAGTGGAGGCGCAAAATATCGTAATCCTCACTACGATGGCTACGCGGATACTGTTTATTTGGGCTGCTTTTGGCGATCGCTATTATTAGAATGTTCTGGTTATTGTGCAGAATCAACTCCCAATGAAGACTATGAGCTAAACCTCAGACTGATAGCTACTTTTGACGTAAATCAAGTTACAAATCAGGATGCTGAACTTAATCAAAGATTGCAGTTGCAAAACTCAAAAGCGATTTATGTTAGCTCTAAAATTCGTACCTGGTACTATCCTAGAAATAGCTGGCGATCGCTCTTTATTCAATACTTCAGATATGGGAGAGGTCGCTTTCTAACGACGACTAAACATGCACACTCAAAGCTTCGAGGAAAACTACCTTTTTTGGTGATTTCTTTGAGCATTGCTGCTGTGTTATTTGACGTAGCTTTCCCTCAGTTAGGACTGCCGATCGAACAGTTGATTCCTGGCGCTTTTCTTCTTCCTTTGTTAGAAAGTTTACGCGTTAATCTAAAGTATAGCGACACGTTTGCATCAGAGTTTTGGCGCGGTGAAGAAAATCAAATTCCCTCGTTCCTGAGTCGATGGTTTTTTTGTAGCGTAGCCATTTGTACAATGCCGATCGCTCACTTTTCTGGCTTTGCTTACCAACTCGTTCGTCACAATGTTTTTGGAATCAAGCATTGGTAATCTGCTATCGGCATCGATCCGGGTATTCAACTTTGCCCCACTACGACCAGTCATAAGCCAAAGAAACGATCGCCCACAGTCTCGTAAAATTCGTGTCAAAGATTCTGACGGTTGGTTTTGGCTGGGGACGGAAACTGGAGTCACGGTAATGCCACGACTACCGAATACGATCGTCGCGATCGCCCTGGCCCGCCGCATGTGATAGTCCGAGGTGATCAGATAAAAGTGCCGTAGTTTTTGTTGAGAAAAATCATTGGCAAGCGAAGTGAAATTTGTCACAGTATCGGTCGCTCGGCCGTCAAATCTAACTCGATCCTCCGGAACACCCGACTGTTGAAAAATCTGGCGATGCTCAACTTCGTAAGCTGGAAAATCAGTAATCCAAATCGTTAAATCAGAGTGAGAATGCCAGAATTGAGCCGCAAACTTCATGCGCTCGACATCTCCTCCCAACACAAAAATCGCCTGCGGATGGGGAGTTTGGTGAATTGAAATCGCTAATCGAATCGGAACCACTGCACTGACAGTCACGCATCCCAGCAAAAACCATTTAAACAATTGACTAGGGATGTCTCGCGATCGCGGGCGCTTGTACATGGTGGCTCTTGGGAGAAGGAGTCTGCGCGACAGGAAGCGATTGTCTAAGACGCTTGGCGAGAAGTTGGATGAGAGGATGCTTGAGGGTCTGGTTGTCGCGGTGAATTTCCCAGTAGAGGGCAGTACGAACGATCGTATCCAAATGATAGTGGCGCGGTTGCCAGTTGAGAATTTGACGAATGCGATCAACGCAGGCCGTCACACAGGCCGGATCACCCGGACGGCGATCGGTTTCAATGACCGAAAAATCAACTCCCGAAATCGCCTTGACGCGATCGATCACCTGCCTGACGCTATAGCCCTGACCATAGCCACAGTTTAATACCTGGCTCTCGTGACCTGCTTCGAGATAGCGTAGGGCTGACAGGTGAGCCGAGGCGAGATCTTCGACATGAATGTAGTCACGAATTCCAGTGCCGTCGGGAGTGGGGAAATCAGTGCCAAAGATTCTTACGCCCGGTTTACGGCTCAAAGCAGCGTCACAGGCGGCTCGAATCAGGTGCGTCGCTTCAAGATTCATTTGTCCGATTCGCCCTCTCGGTTCGGCTCCGGCCACGTTGAAATAGCGCAAAATGACGTGACGTAACTGAGATGCTTTGCTGGTGTCTTGAATTAGCCATTCACTCATCAGCTTTGATCGGCCGTAGGGGTTGATGGGCCGGGTGGGAGTCTCTTCGGTCACGGGATTGCGATCGGGTTCTCCATAGACGGCCGCTGTGCTAGAAAAGATCATCTTATCAATGCCAAAGGTTTCACAGCAGCGCAGCAAATTTAATGTATTGCGAGTGTTGTTGGTGTAGTAGTCAAGCGGATTGGTGATTGATTCAGGAGCATTGAGGCTGGCTGCAAAATGGAACACCGCCGTAAATTGATGAGTCGCAAAGACTTTGTAGAGGCGATCGACATCCGCTAAATCTGCATTAATCAAATTGCCCGACAGCACGGCCGACGCGCTACCCGTTGAGCAGTTGTCATAAACAACTACGTCGTAGCCTGCTTCACCCAATTGACGAACCACATGCGAACCAATGTAGCCTGCACCGCCCGTCACCAAGACTTTTTGACTCATCTGCCTTTTCCTAATAGAACAACTCGAATGGTTTTGAATGCGATCGCCCACTCTAACCAGAGGGAGTAATTTTTGATGTAGTACAAGTCATAGGCTAATTTCTCGTAAGCATCTTCTACAGAGGCTCCGTAGGGATACATCACCTGTGCCCAGCCTGTAATGCCCGGCTTGACCCAATATCGAACGTCATAATAGGGAATTTCTGCTGCCAGCTTGGTGTCAAATTCGGGGCGTTCTGGACGAGGGCCAATCAGGCTCATTTCTCCGCGCAGCACGTTCCAGATTTGGGGCAATTCGTCGATTCTCATGAGGCGTAACCAGTACCCGACTCGTGTGATTCGAGGATCACGCTCTTGTGCCCATTGTGCGCCCCGCGTCTCGGCATCTTGATACATTGATCGAAACTTGTAGACCTTGAAGGGCTTACGATTTAGCCCGGATCGCATCTGGCTATACAACACACTGCCGGGACTATCCAACCAAATTGCCAGAGTCGCCGCGACCATCACAGGTGAGAATACGAACAGCAATGTAATCGCGGATACCACGTCAACCATGCGCTTGATTTTGAGCGTGACCCGATCGCTGATCAGTCGATATCCACTACTCGAAATAAACCAACAATCACTGAGTAATCGAGAAGGTAATTTATAAAAGAACGCTTCATAGAAATCTAGTAATCCATAGATCACAGTACCCTGTAACCGCAAGTGCATCAGTTGCTTAATCTGTGGCTCGATCAACTCATCTTTGGCGGAGACAATGACCCCCGACCAGGATTGAGAACGCTGAGTTGAATGATTGTGCGCTGCAATACCAGACGATTCGATCGGCAAAGTGAGCATGGTTAGTTCAGAATTTTCAATCACGACTTGTCCCGATGGCTGTAGTGCTGAGAGATCCTGAACTAGTCTCCAGGTCTGCTCTCCAGCCCCTACAACTAACCAGCGATCGCACTGAGATTGAGCTTGAAACCAGGCGATCGCACCCCGTCTTAAAACAATTGCCCAACCCGTAAATAAGGTCAAACTAAGTAGCAAAACGTCTCTTCCGGCCAGTGAATATGCTATCTCTCTTCCTAATAAGTAAATGAGAGCCGCACTGAGCAGCGCGATCGTCAAATTACTAATTACAATTCGCAGCGACACCCAAACGCCTTGAATCTGCAACTCTGGACGATAGCCATCGACTAAATACAACCCAGTCAAAACAAATAATCCAACGCTATAGAACAGCGGATGTACGCTAACGTAACCCAAACGGAACCACAGTGCCAATGACAAACAAATGCTAAATCCGAAAATGTCTCCGGTGAGAAGCGCGATCGCAAGTTGACGGCGAGAGAGCGGTAGCCTTGCTGACGATTCAGAAAAAAGAGTGCTAGACATCTGAGTACTTAAAGCGCGAAAAGGGCAATGGGAGGGCGATTGAGCAATCCAATTAAGCAATCAAATCGTGTTCTCTGTAAAACGACCACCACAAGCAGTTATTTTCGATGAATTCTTGAGAAATGAAGTATCATGTGCCGATAAATCACAGCCATTACAAATTTCACCAAGATGCCCAATTATGGATAAGATTACGGAATTTGCAAAAACTTTTCTTCATTTGTCGAGATACTGTCGAGATACTACAGAGATTGTTAGACAGACTTGAGAAAACACTGTGATGCCTATCAAACAGGATGGCCTCGCCGTCTATGGGCTACAGAGAAGAACCCAGATAGCCAATTAACTTTAAATTCTGACTTCTCTATTTGATCTAAACTTTTGTGTGAGTTATTCCACCTCGATCGCGCTCAACCTTCAAATCCCTCATTCCTGCTCTCTCTCGGTTTTGCCATGCTATCTAACCCTGAAAATCAAGATTCTCTCGATTTGCAGCGCTATTGGCTGATTTTTAAGCGGCGCTGGCTGGCTGGTTTTATGGCGCTCGGCTCTGTATTTGGGCTGACAATTGCGCTCACCTACCTGCAAAAGCCTATCTTTGAAGCAGAAGGAACCCTTTTATTTAACAAGACGAATCGAGTCTCCTCACTTTCTGGAACGATGGAGAAAGCAGGAGAGTTAAGCGGTCTGACCCAGTTGAGTAACCCGCTAGATACTGAGTCTGAGATAATACGATCGACACCTCTGATTCAGAAAACGATTGCCAGACTGAAGCTCAAAGACGCAGACGGGAAACCGCTTACAGTTGAGGGATTTCTCAAAAAACTAAAGGTCAAAAGCATTCGGGGAACCGATGTATTAGAGTTGTCTTACCGCAGCACAAACGCTAAAGAAGCGGCAATGGTGGTCAATCTGCTCACCCAAAATTATCTAGAAAGCAACGTTCGTATGAATCGGGCTGAGGCCGTCGCTGCACGAGAATTTATCAGCAAAGAACTGCCCACCGTCGAAGCCAGAGTTTCAGAAGCAGAGAGCTATTTGCGCCAATTTAAAGAAGCCAATCGGGTAGTATCGCTGGACGAAGAAGCCAAAACAATGGTGACAGGACTGAGCGATCTGGCAGATCAAATCACCAAAGCGCAAGCAGAATTGGCAGACACGACTTCTCGCGCTCGATCGATGCAAAATCAGCTAGACCTGAATGCACAACAAGCGATCGCCCTCACCTCTCTGAGTCAGTCTACTCAAGTCCAGCAGGTGTTGAACGACTATCGGCAGGTGCAAAATCAATTGGCGGTACAGCAGGCGCGCTATCAAGACGGCCACCCCCTGATCGCTAACCTCAAGCGTAGAGAAGCCGCCCTCAAAACTCAACTTGACAAACGAGTTACCCAAACCCTGGGAAATCCTCAAGTGGTGGCCGATCAAAACTTGCAAATCAGTCAGTTAAAACAAGGCATGACGGCGGAACTGGTCAAGCTGGAAGTCGATCGCAGAGGACTAGAAAATCGCGTTACCGTCTTGAGAAATGCCTATGTGTTTAATCAAAATCGGGCCAATGTGCTGCCCCGGTTAGAACAAACTCAACGGGGGCTAGAACGTCGATTACAGGTGGCGCGATCAACCTACGAAGAACTGCTAAAACGGCTGCAAGATGTCCAGGTGGTCGAAAATCAAAATGTGGGTAATGCGCGAGTCATCTCGGCGGCAATGGTGCCCAACCGTCCGATTTCTCCTCGAATTTTGCTCAATCTTGCACTGGGCGGATTTTTGGGAATTTTGGCAGGTCTGTCCGTGATGGTGATATTGGAGGCGATCGACAAATCGGTCAAAACCACCGACGAAGCCAAACGGCTGCTCGACTTTCCGCTGTTGGGGACAATTCCTCGATTTTCGCAAAAACTGGGAGAAGGGGCGGCGATCGTTCCTGTGCGAGACAATCCCTATTCGCCTGTGAGTGCTGCCTTTGAGATGCTGCAAACGACGCTGGGCTTTACGCTGACTGACCGGGCGCTAAAAGTCGTGTTGGTAACCAGTGCTCTCCCGACCGAAGGCAAATCGTTTGTCGCTGCCAATCTAGCGGTCTCGAATGCTCAGATGGGTCGTCGGGTGCTGCTGATTGATGCGGATATGCGTCGTCCGAGTCAGCATGGCATCTGGGATTTGCCCAACTTTAAGGGACTCAGCAATGTATTGGTGGGTCAGGCAGAATATCGAACCAGTGTCGCTGAAGGATTGATCAATTTGGACATTCTCACGGCGGGCACGATTCCTCCTAATCCGATGGCGTTGCTCAGTTCCAAACGGATCGCAGCCGTGATCGAAGCGGCCAAAGCAGATTATGACTTTATTATCATTGACACGCCGCCGATCGCGCTTGCTGCGGATGGTCTGACACTAGGCAAGCTGGCAGATGGCGTGCTGTTGGTGGTGCGTCCGGGGGTGGTGAATTCGGGTGCGATCGCGGCTGCAAAATCACTGTTAAATCAATCCGGTCAGCGCGTTTTGGGCATGGTGGTGAATGGGGTAATTCCTAAAAATGAATCGGGCAGCTACTACGGAGTCGATCGCTACTATGGCTATCGGCCCACGATTAAGCCGATTGGAGACGTTAGACAAAAGATGTTAGACCGGAGACATTAGACAAGACCTTAGACAAGACCTCATACCAAATCCACTAGTTACTGATACAGATCCTCGCCCCCTAAATCCCCCAGTTTGGGGGACTTTGAAACGGCTTCCCTGATAGGTTCTTTTCAAATCTAAGAGATAGAAATCGGTTAATTAACTGATTTTTTATGAGTATCATTTGTTGGTTGATTTGGTATTAGACCGGAGTTCAAAGACCGGATTCCAAAGTCCAAAGTCTATAGTCCGAAGCCCCTCCCCTACGAATGCTTTGCCCCTTAATTTCTATGACTCCTTCTTTTTTGCGATCTGGACTGGTGACGATCGTCTTTGCGACAGCGATTCAAACTTCTGTGTTGGCACAGGCTTCGCCGACCTTGCCGCCTCCAACAGTGACTCGTCCAATGGCGACGCTCAATTACTTTTTGGGCCCCGGAGATGTGTTGGATATCAAGGTTTATGATTACGAAGAATATACGGGAGCGCAGGTCGTCTTACCCGATGGAAGCATTACTCTGCCTTTGATTGGGAGATTGGTCGCCAGCAACAAAACACCCGACACCCTGGCTCAAGAAATTACAGCCCGATTGCAGCCGTTACTCAAAAATCCGGTAGTGACGATCGGCATTAGTAAACTGCGGCCGATTCGCGTCAATGTAGCGGGCGAAGTGCAGCGTCCGGGCCCGATCCAACTCCAAAGTTTGGCTCCGTTGAATGCGATCGGAAGCACCAATCAAGTGTTTACTCCGACGCTCACGGAGGCACTACTCCAGGCGGGGGGGGTCAGTCGCAATGCAGACATTCGTCGCGTCATGCTCAAGCGATACAGTCCCACTGGCGATGCGGCTCCGATCGTCGTGAATTTGTGGGAAGCGCTGCGATCGGAGAATGCTCAGACGGATCAAGTTTTGATGGATGGAGACACGATTTTTGTGCCTAAGGCGGAGGGTGACAATCCTATCGATCGTCGCATTGCAGCGCGGGCGGTGTTTTCTCCTAAGACGGTGCGCGTGCGAGTTGTCGGTGAGGTCAAAAAACCGGGAGAAGTAGAGGTGCCGCCAGAGGGTACGTTGTCTAGCGCAGTTGCGATCGCGGGCGGCCCAACCGAAAAAGCCAGACTAGGTAAGGTGACGTTTGTGCGGATGAATGAAAACGGTAAGGTCGATCGTCGCGATCTAGATCTGCGAAACTTGACCGATGATCAGCAAGTCCAGGATGGCGATGTGTTGATTGTGCACAAGAGTGTGGCTCGCGATATTTTGGATATTGGTTCACAGGTGCTAGGGCCCTTTGGGTTCTTTTTGAATCTCTTTAGATAAATTTTTTTGGATAAATTTCTCAAAAATCGACGGGTTTGGGCGGTAGGGTTGAACGCGCATTGATTTGACGATCGTGTTTAACGTCAGTCCGATGAAGTCTTTCACTACGGTTATCAATTCGAGCAGCCCCCTAAATTCCCCACGAGTTAGGGACTTTAACCGCAAATCTGGTCTGAAAATCCTTCAGGATTGGATAGTTGGGAGGTAGAAGCGCTGAATAACGAAGTGAAAAATGTAGTCGAACTTACATTAAGTTTTAACTAAGTTAAAGTAATCACATAGACTAAACTCTATTGCAAAGTTGAGTAATAGGGGTTTTAAGCTATTTCTAATCAGCTATTCTCTGCTCTAGTGATAGTCAGTGCAGCTAACTTAAGGTTGCTGTAATCGCCACTGAGTAGAGACTTTAGCGATTTTGGAAGAAGTGATAGCCTTTTTCCATAAGTGCAAAATAAAGTCAAGTGTACAAGATACATGTCAAGAAACGCTGACTTTACATTTCGCTATTCAACAAATCTTCTTTCCATAATGTGTGGGTGTTCGATCGATATTGAGATCTATAGACATTAATTTTCTATGAGACTGTACTACTGGTCAGGAAAGAACTTTGGTGATGAACTCAATCCTTGGCTCTGGGGCAGACTCATTCCAGAATTGCTCGACGAAGCCTCAACTACAACACTCGTCGGAGTTGGAACGCTTCTAAATGATGAATTGCTTCTAAACACACAGGAGAACGCTAACAGAGTTATTTTTAGCACCGGAGTCGGATACATCAAAAAAGGATTGCCCAACGCCAAAACACTCGGCAGAATATACTGTGTTCGCGGACTGCTCAGTGCCAAAGCTCTAGGATTGGATGCTGCTCTAGCTTGTGGAGACGGAGCCTACTTGGTGAAAAATTTTATCAAGCCTGCGACTACCAAGCTTTATAAATACTCCTACATCCCCCATCATACCATGGCCAACCCCGGACTCAAAAATGTCTGCAAAGAAATTGGCATCGCCTACATTGATCCAAGTTGGGAAGTCGATCGCTGCATTCGCATGATTAATTTCTCAGAATGTGTGCTGGCAGAGGCAATGCACGGAGCGATCGTCGCGGATGCGCTGAGAGTGCCCTGGATTCCGATTAAATCAGATGGCAGCATCAATGACTTTAAGTGGCAAGATTGGCTTTCTACGCTCAATCTTCAGCACAATCCATCCAAAATTAGTCGGTTATACATGCCGTCAAAAGACGATATTCCAAGAAACTTCAAGTTCTGGATTCACTCAAAACGTATTGAACAACAATTCAAGAAAATTATCAATCAGGTGAGTCCTATCCTCAGTCAAGAATCAACCATTGACCGCATACATCATCAACTCAACGACAGACTTGCACAACTCAAAACAGACGCTCTAACCGGAAGTTTATAAAGACATTAGACCTTAGACATTAAATCCGGTTCCTCCCTTTTGAAGCTGCCGTGTACACACACGTCGATCGATCTGTCATTGCTGAGATCCTTCGCCCCCTAAATCCCCCAAAAATGGGGGACTTTGAGCCGTCGTCATGGCTTTGAACTTTGGAAATCTTTCCTTGGTCAAAGTCCCCCAGACTGGGGGATTTAGGGGGCTGAAGCCGACTGAAACGAAGCGAGAACGACTTGTGTGTACACGGTAGCCCTTTTGAAGGGGGTCAGGGGGATTGCCGAGTCTCCATCTCATAACCAAACCCGTCTCAAACATTCTCTCAACCTCTAGCTATTGATTTCTGGACAAAAACTTCAGACAAGAAAGCGTTTGGTATTAAAATCCCCGTCCAAAGTCCCTCGTCCGCAGTCCCTTTCTCAAACGATCGCGACTACAATCAGGACAAGCATTAATGAGGGTTAGCCATGTTTCTTCCTCCTGGTTTTGGCGAACGATCGGTGCTCACTCACCTGGGCAGAATGGTTTACTACACAGCGTTAGATGCTCCGTGGGGTGAATCGGATACCCAAGAGACACTTGTTTTTTTGCATGGATTTGGGGGTGGGTCTTCTGCTTATGAATGGTCAAAAGTCTATCCTGCGTTTGCGGCAAACTATCGAATTTTGGCACCCGATCTGATTGGCTGGGGACGATCGGATCATCCCGCTAGACGCTATCAGCCTGACGACTACATCTCCACAATTATTGAATTTTTAGAAAAAACCTGCACCGCTCCTACTCGCGTGATCGCGTCTTCTTTGACCGCCGCTTATACAATTCGAGCCGCAATCCAGCGTCCTGATTTGTTTAAGTCACTAATTCTAACGACCGCTGAGGGACTCAAAGAATTTGGCAAAGACTATAGCCAGAGTTTATTTGCTCAAGTGGTGAATGTGCCGATCGTTGATCTGCTGCTGTATAAAACTGGAATTGCAACGTCTTTTGGCATTCAAACCTTTTTAGAACAGCGTCAGTTTGCCCATCCAGAGCGGGTCTTTCCAGAAATCACTGCCGCTTATCTAATGTCTGCCGAGCGCGACAATGCAGAATATGCAGCCCTGTCGTTTGTTCGGGGAGATTTGAGCTTTGACCTGTCGCAATTTATTACGCAACTCACCACGCCCACAGCAATGATTTGGGGGCAAAAAACCGAGTACACCAGTCCAGAAATCGGCCGCCGTCTTGCTGACATGAATTCTCAAGCCATTCGCATCTTCTACTACTTAGACGACGTAGGCCTCACTCCTCAATTAGAATTGCCAGCGGTGACGATCGGACTGATTCAAAAATTCCTACCGCTACTCGACTAACGATCGGTCGATTAAAGTTCATGTTGCTCTGTGCCCCAAACGGCAACACCGGAACTCCTGGATGACTAAACAAAAGTCCTGAAACTTGTCCCTTTTGTGGGGCTGGCTGGTCGATCGAGTGCGGAACTCCTGGATGACTAAACAAAAGTCCTGAAACCCTGGGCGATCGTTGACAACAATAAGAGATTTGAATCGCCAGCCAACGCTACAGGTTATTTAATCCTAAGCACTCCGATTAACACTGAGTCGTAGGGGTCGCGCTTGACGATTCATCACATACCGCTCCGCCAAAACCTTCTGATAAGCAGCTTCATAGCCGTCCGTCATGCGTTCTACACTAAAGCGTTTGGCGACGTACTGCCGACAAAACGATCGATCCAACTGCTCGACTTTTTTGACTGCATCGACGCATTCATCGATCGTGTCGCATACAAAGCCACTTTGACCGTGGGCGATCACTTCTGGCGTTGAGCCAAGATTCATCGCGATCACAGGAGTTCCGGCAGCCATTGACTCGATCATCACCAGCCCAAATGGTTCCTTCCAGGTGATCGGAAACAGGGTGGCGATCGCTCCGCCCATCAGCGCATTTTTTTGAGTGTGATTGGCTTCACCGAGAAACTGGATCTGGTCGCCGTCAATGTGAGGCTTGATTTCTTGCTCAAAATATTCGACATCTACTTTGTCAACTTTGCCCGCCATTTTGAGCGGGAGTCCAGCTTTTTTGGCAATGGCGATCGCGTGATGTGGCCCTTTTTCGGGCGAGAGGCGACCCAGAAATGCTAGATAAGGCGGATCATTTGGCTGGGCGTGAAATTCGTGACGATCGACGGCGATCGCGTTATAAACTGTCGCTACATAGTTGAGATCCAGCCCAGGTTTGCGCTGGGCGTTGGAGATGCTCACATAATTTTGATGCTTGGCGCGACGAAATAGCTTTTCGCGATCGGGCATAAAAGCCCCGTGTAACGTGTGAATCGTCGGCGTTTTGACCAGATTGGCGTAGAGCAGCGTTGAATAATCTAAGTGAGAATGAATGACATCAAACTCAGAAGCACGATCGTACACATGACTCAGTTGCAGCATTTCATAAACGCTGTATTCCTTCACGGTCGGATCTAAACGAATCGCTTGGGGATGCACCGACTCTAATTTAGCCAGACTGAGGGAGTCACCCGATGCAAACAACGTGACTTCATGCCCCCGCCGCACCAGTTCATCGGTTAACAAACTTACGACCAACTCGATACCGCCATAGGCTGGAGGTGGAACACGCTCCCACAATGGGGCAACCTGAGCAATTCGCATATAAATCTCCCGTTGTAATAGCCGACTTGATGACTGAGACAGGAATCTCTATTCCACATCTAAACCAATTCGTTTGCGTTTCCTATCTTTCTTTAGAGTGATATTCCTGCTTTCTATGAAGAAATGATGAAGTAGATAACCTGTGATTAGTCTAGCAAAACCTTAGCATCAATTTAGCATCAACAAAGTGATTAGATGAAACGATCAAAACTCAGTATCGGTATTTTAAGCCAGTATTTTTGCTGTTTTTTCAGCGTTCTCAAATCTGTTTTTCTGATACATCAATTCAGATTACTGAGATGCTAACTAATCAATCTTTTTATTCATCGTGAACTGATTTAGCAAGGGTTTGTGTTGTTTTATGAACTGATTTTTCTACTGAGAGTGTCCTATCCAATTGTCTGTTCAGAATTTTTGATATCTCTCGATCGACGACTAGACGATGGCCCAAAGTTGCGTATCATTTTAAGGGGAACACCGGAAAAACAAACTTTTGTAAAGCTGATAAGAGAGAACAGATATGTACATTGTGCAGGTTGCCTCTGAGTGCGCCCCTGTCATCAAGGCGGGAGGCTTGGGTGATGTGGTTTATGGCCTCAGCCGCGATTTAGAAATGCGGGGTCACACCGTCGAACTGGTGCTGCCAATGTACGACTGTATGCGCTATGACCACATTTGGGGGCTGCATGAAGCCTACCGCGATCTGATGGTGCCCTGGTATGGGGGCGTGGTTTGCTGTCAGGTATTTTGTGGCTGGGTACATGGTCGCCTGTGCTTCTTTATTCAACCGCAGTCGGACGATCGCTTCTTCGATCGAGGCTGTTATTACGGTTGCTCAGATGACAATTTTCGGTTTGCCTTTTTTAGTAAGGCGGCACTGGAATTTTTGCTTAGAAGCAACAAACGGCCTGATGTGATTCACTGTCACGACTGGCAAACGGGGCTGGTTCCGGTGATGCTGTTTGAGATTTACAAATTTCACGGGATGGAGTATCAGCGCGTTTGCTATACCGTTCACAATTTCAAGCATCAGGGCATGGGCGGCAGTGAAATTTTGGCGGCAACTGGGTTAAATCAGGCGGCTTATTACTTTCAGTCCGATCGCCTGCGCGATGACTTTAATCCGTTTGCGATCAACTTTATGAAAGGCGGCATTACCTACTCCAACTTTGTCACCACCGTTTCGCCACATCACGCCTGGGAAGCTCGCTTTAGCAAAGAAGGCTATGGGTTAGGTCATACGCTGCATGTCCATCAAGATCGGTTTCGCGGCGTTTTGAATGGCATCGACTACGACGTGTGGAATCCGCAGAGCGATCGCTACATTCCTCATCATTACAGCGTTGACGACTTAACGAACAAAG
This sequence comes from Phormidesmis sp. 146-12, assembly GCF_052939495.1. Taxonomy (NCBI): domain Bacteria; kingdom Bacillati; phylum Cyanobacteriota; class Cyanophyceae; order Leptolyngbyales; family Leptolyngbyaceae; genus Phormidesmis; species Phormidesmis sp. 146-12. The sequence continues at coordinate 50,566 of NZ_JBJPHS010000039.1, forward strand.
CAAAGAATAAGAAGGCTTTACAGGAGCGGCTGTTGTTACGAGAGAGCGATCGCCCGTTGATCTGCTTTATTGGACGATTGGATGAGCAAAAAGGGGTTCATTTAGTCCATCACGCGCTTTACCACAGTTTGAAGCAGGGCGCGCAATTCGTTCTGTTGGGTTCCGCAACCGAAGCCGGAATCAACGCCCACTTTCACCACGAAAAACAATTTCTCAACGACAATCCCGACTGCCATTTAGAACTTGGCTTTAACGAGGAGTTGGCCCATTTAATCTATGCCGGGGCAGACATGATCATTGTTCCGAGCAACTATGAGCCGTGTGGATTGACGCAAATGATCGGGCTGAGATATGGCACCGTTCCGATCGTGCGCGGCGTAGGTGGACTGCTGGATACCGTTTTCGATCGCGACTACGAAGGCACCAAACCGCTAGAAGAACGCAACGGATATGTGTTTTATCAAACCGACAAGTCCGCCCTAGAATCAGCGATGGATCGGGCGATCGGGCTTTACCAACACGCTCCCGAACTGTATGAAAAGTTAGTCCTCCAGGGCATGAACTACGACTACTCGTGGAACCATCCGGGTGAGGACTATCTGAAAATTTACGACTTCATTCGTCACCGTTAACCCAACTCATGCCGCAATCTCTGCAAATTTTCCTCGACATCGCGACCGAAGCCGCCCTCTCTGGGGGTGCCGTTTTGCAAAACTACTGGGGCAAGTTAGAAGACATTCAAGAAAAAGGGCGATCGGGCGATCTGGTCACCGAAGCGGACAAAGCCGCCGAGAAAGCCATTCTAGAAGTCCTGCATCGACACGTTCCCGATCATCCCATCCTGGCAGAAGAATCTGGAAAACTGGAGGGGTTGGCAAGTGACTATCTCTGGGCGATCGACCCCCTCGACGGCACGACCAATTACGCGCATCAATATCCGTTTGTGGCGGTGTCGATCGGGCTGTTAATTGATGGAATTCCTCAAGTCGGCGTGGTCTACGATCCGATTCGTCAGGAGTTGTTTCGCGCGGCAAAGGGACTGGGAGCAACCTGTAATCGCCGTCCCATGCAAGTTTCTCAAACCGATGACTTGAGTAAAAGCCTGTTGGTGACTGGATTTGCCTACGATCGCCGCCAAACCTCCGATACCAACTACGCTGAATTTGCCCATCTGACCCATTTGACGCAGGGAGTTCGGAGAGACGGGGCAGCCGCTTTGGATCTGGCTTATATCGCTTGCGGTCGCTTGGATGGCTACTGGGAGCGCGGTTTGTCGATTTGGGATATGGCGGCGGGTGTCGTGCTGGTGCAAGAAGCGGGGGGCCGGGTGACGGCTTACGATCGCACACCCTTTCAACTCAGTTCTGGCAGAATTTTGGCCACCAATTCTCAAATCCATGACAGCCTCAGTCAGGCACTTTTAGAGGTTGGGAGCGAGGTTGGGAGCAAAGCGAGAAATCTTATAGAATAATCGGAGACTGATTGGCTGCTCACAGGTCGGTCTAAACGATCGAGCAATGCTCTAAGTCAACTTCGTCTGACAAATAAGATCAGTCTGGCTGGATCGCATACACTAAACATCATCTAGCGCAAGCAGGTAGAAAAACAACATGAGTTTTCAAATACAACGAGGTCTATTCATGTTGGATTTTGCTGACCATCACTCGGTCTTGGGCGTGTCGATCGAGGCAGATGTCAAAGAAATCCGCAAAAGCTATCTGAAAATTGCGCGGCGGCTGCACCCTGATAGCGGACTGGCCGTGAGTGACTCCGATCGACTGCTGGCGGATCAGCTTCTTTCAAAAATGGTCAACCCCGCCTGGGAAAAGCTGTCTCAAGAAAAGAACCGCGTTGATCACGTTCTCATTCTCAAGCTCAAAGGGCAGTCTGCACAGCGCAACCCCTCGATCGAAGTCATGGGCAGCCTGGCCAAACAGCTAATGACCGCCAGCAATCCCGATTATTTTTATCGAACGGCGCTACAAGATCTCGCAGGCAGACAATATGAGCAGTTTGACCAAGCGATCGAGCTAACGGCTCAAATCAGTGAACTCAATCTCGTCTACGTCATGCGGCGAGAAGCCAACGGAGAACTGGTCGAACCCAAACCCCAACTGTTTACAACGGCCACTCACACGCCTGCGCCTGCTGCCGAAGTTGTGGTGACTCCCGCTGCGCCCAAAGAAGAATCGATCGCCGAGCAATATTACCGTCGAGCAGAAGGGTTTATGGCTAAAGGCAACTATGCCAAAGCGACCCTTGAGCTACGAGACGCACTAAAAATTGAGCCAAACAATAGTCGCTGTCACAGCCTGATGGGGATGGTTTACCTGCGCCAAAATCAAGGGACGATGGCCAAAATTCACTTTAACAAAGCGCTGTCAGCGAATCCTCAAGACCCCGTGGCGCTCGAAGGAAAACAGTGGCTAGAGCAAAAAGCCAGCGGTACAACTTCTCAACCGTCTACAAAACCCGCCAGCAAGCCAACTAACGCCAAGCCCAACGGCGGACTCTTTGGCGGCCTATTCGGTGGAAAGAAAAAATAATGGTGTATCAACCGCCCACTGGGGCTAGAGATCTGCTGCCTTTGGATGTGGCTCAAAAACGCTGGATCGAAGATCGGTTGCAGCAGGTGTTTTATCGCTGGGGCTACCATCGGATCATTACCTCGACGCTAGAACGATTGGATACATTGATGGCGGGGGGAGCGATCGAGCGATCGACCGTCTTACAATTACACAATCTCAATGATGAAGTGTTGGGGCTGCGTCCAGAATTGACGGCCTCGATCGCGCGGACTGCGGTCACTCGCATGGCAGGATCGACCTTTCCTCAACGGCTTTATTACAACGCCAATGTGTTTCGTCGGGCGCAAGAAGGCAGCCACACGGGACAACAAGAATTTTATCAAGCAGGCGTTGAATTGTTGGGCGGCGGCGGCTTGCTGGCTGATGCAGAAATTTTATTGCTGACGATCGACAGTCTCGATCAGCTAGGGTTTCAGGGCTGGTCATTGATTTTGGGTGAAGCGGGCCTGACGCGATCGCTGCTCTCTGTTTTTCCGTCTGATCTGCGAAACCGAGTCCGTACGGCGATCGCTCATCTCGATCGATTAACCCTCGAAGCCTTGCCCCTGTCGAATGAACTGCGCGATCGAGCCTTGGTGCTGATGGATTTACGCGGTAAGCCTGCGGATGTGATTCAACAAGTGAGTCAATTAGATTTGGACGACAGTCAGCAAGAAGCCGTCAACAATCTCAAATCTCTAGTTGACCTGCTACAAGATAGTTTGCGGCTGCAATCTGACCAGGCTTCTGAGTTGGCGATCGTGCTTGATTTGAGCATCATTCGCACCTTTGACTATTACACGGGGATTGTGTTTGAGGTGGTCAGCAGTCCCGTCTCAGGTCAGCAGGTTTTGGGTCAAGGTGGACGCTATGACCAGCTTTTGGGTCAGTTTCATCCCCAGGGACAGACCATCCCCAGTATCGGATTCTCTCTACAAATCGAGCAGCTTCATCAAGTACTTTTGCAGACGGGTCAGCTTCCGATGCAGACGGCTGCGAGCGAGTGGCTTGTCGTCTCCGAAACGCCCCAAACGAATGCGATCGCCTTCTCCTACGCCCAAACCCTACGCAACCAACCCGAACCGCTCCAGGTAGAACTTGATCTCAGCGGCGGTGCTGGAGAGTTGAGCCTCGATCGTGAAACCATCCGCACCCAAGCCCAAAGCCGTCGGATCGCCAAGATCGCTTGGATCAAGGCAGACGGTTCGGCGGTTGTGGAGACGCTGAGTTAGCGATAATGAAAGCATCCCATCATTGAGAGAACTACTGTGTCCCATACGATCGTGACAAATATTTGTGAAGGCGTTGCAGACTGCGTAGACGCTTGCCCTGTTGCCTGCATTCATCCTGGGCCAGGCAAAAACACCAAAGGCACAGACTGGTACTGGATCGATTTCTCCACTTGCATCGACTGTGGAATCTGTCTACAAGTTTGTCCTGTCGAGGGTGCGATCGTCCCCGAAGAACGCCCCGAACTCCAAAAAACCCCCGAATAGCCTCCGACCGCCCACTTTCAAGGCTTCTTCTCATCCCTCATCCCTCATCCCTCATCCCTCCATGACCTCTCCCCTTCTCGAAGTTGACACCATCCACGCAGGCTATATCGAGGATCTCAACATCTTGCAGGGTATAAGCATGAAGGTGTACCCCGGTGAATTGGTGGCAATTATTGGCCCCAACGGAGCCGGAAAATCGACGCTGGCAAAGGCAGTCTTTGGGTTGCTAACTCCCAATGAGGGCACGATCGCGTTCAAAGGTGAGAGCATTGCCGGACTCAAATCAGACCAGATTGTCAAACGGGGAATGTGTTACGTCCCGCAGATTTCCAATACCTTTCCGTCGCTGACCGTCGAAGAAAACTTAGAGATGGGAGCCTTTGTCAGAGACGTAAATTTGCAGCCGCTCAAAGATGAGATCTTCACCAAATTTCCTCGTCTGGCAGAACGGCGCAAACAACGCGCAGGCACGCTTTCTGGAGGCGAACGGCAAATGTTGGCAATGGGTAAAGCCTTGATGCTACAGCCCAGTCTATTGCTGCTAGACGAGCCTTCTGCTGCGCTCTCTCCAATTTTAGTCAACAGCGTCTTCGAGCAAATTCGTGAAATCAACCGGGGCGGAACGGCGATCGTCCTCGTTGAACAAAACGCCAAAAGAGCTTTGGAAATGTCCGATCGCGGCTATGTGTTAGAAGCGGGGCGCGATCGCTTTGAAGGACGAGGCATCGATTTACTCAACAACCCCAAAGTCGCCGAACTCTACCTCGGTGCTGGCAAAGCCCACTAACGAGCCAGTTCTAATTCATCCCTCATCCCTCCAAACCAAATCTCGCTACACAGAGACTTCATCCACGCGGACATCAAGCGCCTCGCCATTTGGGGGACAGATGCTAATTTTGGCAGTTTTTGAGAACGGTTTGAGCAGGTTGGCGATCGCCACCACATTGTTTAAAACCCGCAGATTGATCGCCTGGTCAGGGCAATGGATCACCAACGTCAGGGCGCTTGCTGTAATCGAAAACCCCCAGTGACAATTGATGAGCAAAGCCTGCATTACCCCATCACAGGACTCATAAAAACATCGATTGACCGCCTCTTCTAACCTTCGGCGCAGCCAAGCATCCTGCTCTGTCCATTCGGAGGGCGGCAAATCGTCTGGGACTAAATAAGAGGTATCCATAAGTTATCGGGAGAATGACCGATTGTGAAGATGCAGCACTTCTCTATCATGAGCCTATTAAAGACCGATCGGGAGAACATTCGACGCATCTTTATTAGTTTCTAAGAATTGCCCAAATTTATTGTGATAAGAGACACAGAACCCGCAACGGTTAGAGCATCAAGAATATTCGAGCGATTAGTTTTCTGCTTAAGAAGTGCCTGATTTGCTAGAAGAAAATCTATCGAGCGATGAATTTGTTTTTGATAAATGCTCAAATGGAAACTTCTAAAAGAACAAGTAAAAGAACAAGGGTTTGAAATTGAAGGGTTGAGAACTGAAGTTGTTGAGTATTATTAAATGATATTCAGGGCATTTTAGGTGAATTATTACCATCCTTTAAAGTCATCTATTTAACATTTGATCCCTAAATATTGGGAGCCGATCCTGATTCTGCCGTTTGGTTACTGAGGAGTTCATTGATGAAAGTTCTTAATTGGTTGCGTTTGAGAGTGGGTGCGATCGCCGTAGGAAGTGGCACGATCGTAGGTCTTTCGCTGATGACCCAGGCTTCCGCTTTTTCGCAGGCGGCTTACGGTAGCTATGTTGGGGTTGGCGCGTCGTTTGGGTTGACCAGGGCAGAAAATGACGATCGCAAAACTTCGGGCGTGATTGCAGGTCGCTACAAGCTTTTGAGAGCGCCGATTTCGCTAAGAGGACAAGTTTTGATCGGCGATGGGGTGGCGCTCGTTCCGACGGTTTCCTACGATATTCCGGTCAATTGGCAAACGGATGTCTATATTGGCGCAGGGGCTTCGATCCCGATCGGGAGCAATACGCCCATTGGTGACCAGACGAGCTTTGTGCTGCAACCGGGGATTGATTATGCGCTGCCCAACAGTAATGTGGTGCTTTTTGGGAATGCTATTTTTGCTTTTGACGGCTACAAGCGAGGTGGGGCAGCGACTTCACTCCAGGGTGGCGTAGGGATTCGATTCTAGATGTCAGCTTGTCAAAAATTTGTGCAGGTTTAAACCCTCAGCACAGCCTTACTAATCACAGCCTTACCCTTCTTGATTCCGTTTTTACGGAGATGAGTTGAATGGCAGTCAAGACATTGCGTGGTGTCTCTCAGGATTCTCACAGGTTCATCACTTCACCCTACCTCGTTTACCTTCCTCTTAGAGGATGTTTTAAAAGTCATCTCGCTGGTAGCAGAACGGGTTAGATCCCGCCTAGCCCTCCTTAAAAAGGGAGGAACCAGATTCAAAATCCCCCTTTTTAACGTCAGTTCGATGAGAGTGGCTCGCTTCGTTTAATTTAGCTTCAGCCCCCTTGCATCTTAAGAGTGTGGCAGACCGATTCCCCTAAGATTCACGAAATCGGGATTTAGCTAGGGTCGCCC
>NZ_JBJPHS010000040.1:0-15504 GCF_052939495.1 Phormidesmis sp. 146-12
TTCACTAATTTCCTCGTGTTTGTTGGGTTTCACCTACTTCTGTCAGGCAACCAGGCAGACATCTCTTCGAGATCGTGCTAGAGCAGATATCTCTTCGAGATCATGCTAGAGCAGATATCTCTTCGAGATCGACTTAAGATGACGTGAATTCGATGAAATCCTTCGCTGCCGTTACAAATCCGGGCAGCCCCCTAAATCCCCCACGAGTGAGGGACTTTGGACGAAGAATAGTCTCTAATAGTCCCCCAGATTGGGGAGTTGGGGGCAGAAGCGCTGAAGACCGAAGCGAAAAACTCCCATCGAATTCACGTTAAGATGATATAATTCCAGAGTAACGAGAGGGCATGTAGCTCAGTGGATAGAGCATCAGATTCCGGTTCTGAGGGTCGGGGGTTCGAATCCCTCCATGCTCGTTATTGTCTTTAGATTGATTAACGGAATCCTGATAAAGGTTGTTCGTTTCGTTGTTTAGCGCTTCTGCTCCCCACGCTGCCAATTCTGGGGGACTTCTGGACGAGATTTGCGATTCAAAATTCCTCAGTGGTGGGCGATCGAGAAGACACCCGACGCTATCACCCAAAGCAAATTATCTTATCGAATTCATGCTGGTTGGCGGCGATCAAGGACAATCTCAGCCGCTTAGATACAAACCATCGATAGACTTGCTACTCTAAATCTTGGTTCTCCAGAGTAGGCATGGTATCAATGAATTCTCAAGACTCCACGATCGTGTCTAATCGTCCGCTTTGGCGGTTGGCATGGCAGCGACTTAGACAGCGCCCTTTGCAGTATGTCCTCTGCGTTTTGGGAATTGCTTTGGGTGTGGCGATGATGGTCTCGATCGACCTGGCCAACGGCTCCGCTCAACGCGCCTTTTCACTTTCGACGGATGCGATTACGGGACGGGCAACTCATCGGATTGTCGCGATCGCCCCCACTGGCATCGACGAATCGGTTTATGCTCAGGTGAAGCGATCGGTGAGTTTGCCGTCTGCGCCTGTGGTCGAGGGATATGTGCGGACAAGTGAATTGGGCGATCAGCCGATGCGCTTGGTGGGCGTTGATTTGTTTGCAGAGTCTCCTTTTCGAGCTTATTTTAGCGATATTGGCAGCAGTGGAAATGGCTTTACGCAGTTTTTGATGCAGCCTAATACGATCGTGCTTTCCAAAGAGACGGCCATGCAGTATGGGGTGGCTTTGGGCGATACGCTGCATTTGGATGTAGCAGGACAGGCGCGATCAGCTCAAGTGATTGGGTTATTAGAAACCAATGATTCGCTGAATCGGCGGGCACTGAGTAACTTTTTGTTTGCCGACATTGCCACCGCACAAGAAATTTTGGGAGAGGTAGGGCGATTGGATCAGATTGATTTGATCGTCGATCAACCTGAAGAGTTAGCTAAAATCACGGCTCTGTTGCCCAATGATCTCAAGCTAGAAACGGCTGAGGCGCAGAAAAATGCAGTTCAGCAGATGACGGCCGCATTTGAATTAAATCTAACGGCCCTGAGTCTGTTAGCGTTGGTCGTCGGGATGTTTTTGATTTACAACACCGTGACCTTTAGTGTGATCCAACGTCGTCCCATTTTTGGAATCTTGCGATGTATTGGCGTAACTCAAGGACAGTTATTCACGTTAATTTTGGGTGAGGCAGCAATCTTTAGTACGATCGGTTCCCTGTTAGGCGTAGCGTTGGGGATTGTGTTAGGTCGCAGTATCGTCGGCTTGATCACTCAGACAATCAACGATTTCTATTTTGTGGTCACCGTTCAACAAGTAACGCTGGCGCAAAGTACGATCGTCAAAGGGTTAGCGATCGGGGTTGTCTCTTCACTGATTGCCTCTGCGGTGCCTGCGATCGAAGCAATGAATACGCCGCCCAGTTTGACCCTTCAGCGATCGACCCTCGAAGGAAGAGTGCAAAAACTATTACCGACATTGGTATTTGCCTGGTTTACGGCGACTGTGTTGGGGGTTGCGTTATTAAAATGGCAATCCGCCGGATTAGTCGCAGCGTTCGCAGGACTGTTTGCCGTTCTATTAGGGGCAGCGTTGTTAACTCCGCCGCTAGTGACGTTGGCGATGCAGAGTTTTTCACCTGTGGGCCAGCAGTTTTTGGGCGTAATTGGACGGTTAGCCCCGCGTGATATTTTGCGTTCACTTAGCCGGACTTCGGTGGCGATCGCGGCTCTCATGGTCTCCGTCTCTGTCATTGTCGGCGTGTCGATTATGGTGGGTTCCTTTCGCGGAACCGTAGTGCAGTGGTTGGATCAAACCTTGCAGGCAGATATCTACGTGTCGCCGCCATCGACCACGGCCAACCGCGTTTTGGGCAAGCTTGATCCCCTAGTGGCTGCTGCCCTCAAAACTCATCCTGGAATCAAGAAAGCCGTCAGCTACAACGATGCCGATGTTGAGGTAGTTGATTTTCATCGTCAGGTCAAGCTGATTTCTGCCGATGGCGATGTCTCTCAGGGCAAACGTCCTTACGCCTGGATTCGCCAAGATTTGGGCAAAGATCCCTGGGATGCGCTGGATGCAGGTCAAGGAGTGATCGTTTCAGAAGCGCTGATCTTGCGAGAAAACTTAGCCGAGCCTCCTCAATCGATCACGCTGCAAACTCCGGAGGGCGATCGCTCCTTTCCGGTTCTAGCGGTGTTTTATGATTACTCGTCCGATCGCGGCACGATCATTCTCGACAACGATTTATATGAAGCGATCTGGCACGATTCCAGCATTGCGTCTCTGGGGTTATTCGTCGCGCCCAATACCTCGGTGGATGCGATCGTCGAGTCGATTCGTACCCGATTTAAGGGACAACAAAGCTTATTGGTGCAGTCCAATCGCAGTTTGCGGCAAGGTTCATTAGAAATCTTCGATCGTACCTTTGCCATTACGGATGCTTTGAGATTGTTGGCGGTGGTCGTTGCCTTTATTGGCGTTCTCAGCACGTTGATGAGCCTGCAACTTGAACGCACTCGTGAACTAGGAATTCTCCGCGCGACGGGGATGGCTCCGCGCCAACTGGGTGCCTTGATGCTGCTAGAAACGGGGTTGATGGGGACGATGGCGGGTGTGTTTGCGATGCCGTTGGGATATGCGTTGGCGTGGATTCTCATCTATGTGATCAATGTGCGATCGTTTGGGTGGACGCTGCAAATGGCGCTAGAAGGACGATATTTTTGGCAAGCATTGTTAGTCGCGATCGTTGCTGCATTGTTAGCTGGAATCTACCCAGCGTTTCGTCTCGGTCGCATGAATATCTCTGCTGCGATTCGTCAGGAATGAGGTTGATGTTCTCTACTCTGATCGCTTCGAGTTACCCGCAAGGGGTCACTTTGATGTGAGTTTGATTCGTTTTTTTGCTTCGTTGTTGAAGTCTTCTGCCCTCCAACCCCACAATTCTGGGGAACTTTAAGAGAAGAGTTCTGGTTTAAAGTCTCTCACTTGTAGGAAGTTTAGGGGCAACCCAAATCTAAAACCGAACCGAAAAGATTCATCGAATTTACATCACTTTGCTGCTCTCAATTCAATCATTTGGAACCTTAGTTTTTATGCTCCAGCGATTCAAGCTTTTATGTTTATCAATCTGCGTCTGCTTCACTTTTCTGTTTCCATTTCCGGCTGAGGCGACTCAACTGACCTGGCTAGAAGACGCTCCCGTTGACACGTCCAAATTTCAGAAAGCAACGGCTCCTCAAGACTGGCACTTTCCTCAAGACTTTGGCCCCCACGAAGACTACCAGACCGAATGGTGGTACTACACAGGCAACCTAGAAACTGAGGAAGGTCGATCGTTTGGCTACCAACTCACCTTTTTTCGGCAAGCGATCGCACCCCAATCCTCCGACTCTCAATCCTCCCAATCTCACTGGCGCGGCAATCAAATTTATTCAGCCCATTTCACCGTCAGCGATGTGGCTCAACAGGCTTTTTACCCTTACGATCGCTTCAGTCGCGGCCGGGTCAATCTTGCAGGGGCCGCTGTCGCACCCTATCACGTCTGGTTAGAAAATTGGTCAGCGACAGAGATTGCACCCGGAAAAGTTCGGCTTCAAGCTCAAACTCCAGATGTAACTTTAGATTTAACGGTTGAACAAACCCGTCCACCTGTGTTGCAGGGCGATCGCGGCTTGAGCATCAAAGGACTCGAACCCGGAAACGCTTCTTACTACTATTCTCTGGTGCAGCAGCCGACTGAGGGAACGATCGCCATCAAAGGACAGCCCTTTACCGTCAAAGGCATCACCTGGAAAGATCACGAATATTCCACCAGTTCGTTAGCACCAGGTACAGTGGGCTGGGATTGGTTCTCAATGCAGTTTGATAACGGAACGGCTCTAATGCTTTACCTGCTGCGTCACGAAGACGGTACCCTGGAACCCACGTCGGCGGGCACCTTCATCGCGGCTGACAGCACAACCACTCCCCTAACCGCCCAAGACTATCAAGTCAACGTCCTAAACACCTGGAAAAGCCCCAACAGCAAAGCAGTCTACCCCGCCAAATGGATGATCGCCATCCCCAAACTCAACTTGACCCTACAAGCACAGCCGCTCATGCCCAACCAAGAACTCAAAACCCAAACCGCAACCTACTGGGAAGGAGCCGTTGCCTTTAAAGGACTGCAAAACGATCGCCCCCTCACCGGAAAAGGCTATGTAGAACTAACAGGCTACGCCGATCGCTTAGACTCGCTGCTTTCCGTTCGAAAATAAATCAACGTCAGTTCGATGAGAGTTTTTTCGCTTCGTTGTTCACGGCTTCTGCCCCCCAAGCTGCCAAAATTGGGGAACTTTAAGAAAAGAACTCTGGTTCAAAGTCCCTCACTCGTGGGGGATTTAGGGGGCTGCCTGGATCTATAACCGCAGCGGAAGAGTTCATCGAATTGACGTTAAATCAGTTAGATTTTGAAGCTACAGCGTCACCGTCTCACACTTGAAGGCCTGCTAGAGCTAATCGAAGCCTGAATGTGCTGCCTTGTTCTAAAACACTGTGAACCTGCAACTCGCTATCATGCGCGTGAGCGATCGCGCTGGCAATTGCTAACCCTAACCCAGCGCCTCCAGTTTGACGAGAGCGATCGCAGCTAACTCGATAAAAGCGATCGAAGATGCGAGACTGATCCTCCGGCGCAATTCCAATCCCCGTATCTTGAATTTGAATGACCGCTTGAGTAGAATCGCTATCTAGAGACACGGCGACTTTTCCACCCATAGGAGTGTACTGGATGGCATTGGTGAGTAAGTTTGCGACAAGTTGAAAAAGTTGTTCTTCGTTACCCAATACATAAATCGAATGTCGAAATCGAACCTCAAGTGTGAGTAGAATGTTAGCCGCCATCGCCATTGCACTAAATTCGTCTACTACATCAGTCAGCAAGCTATTTAGACAACACGGTTGATGTTTTACAGGCAGAACTTGAAGATCCATTCGAGAGAGCAACAACAAATCTTGAACGAGGTGAGCAAGGCGATTGTTTTGACGCTCGATCGTCTGTAGTGTGTTGCGAGCTTCGGTTTCTGATAATTCTTCGAGTTCTAAAACCGATTCAATGGTTGCGCTTGTTGCCGCTAATGGCGTTCGTAACTCATGAGCCGCATCCGCTGTAAACTGCTGAATTTGTTGATAAGACTGATAGACAGGTTGCATTGCCAATCCCGCTAACCACCAGCTTGCCGCAATCACTACGAGCATTGTGAGCGGCAGTCCAAGCCAGAAAATAACTTGCAGGGTTGCTAAATAGCGATCGAACTCTTGCAGCGATCGACCCACCTGCATATAGCCCCAGGGACGATTCTGATCGTTTTTTAGCAGCAAAGCGATCTGATGATAGCGTTTGCCTTCAGGATTCTCTAACGTTTGCCAAAGCGTTTGTTGTTGGGTGACTGGCAGCCCCTGGGGTTGTTGTCCAACCGTTGCGATCAGCCGTCCAGATTGAGTTAAGAAACGCACATAGGAACCTTCTTGCTGCACGGCTCCTAAAATATGCCGATGTTGAGTGGACGATCGTTCAGAATCAGAACAAGTTGATGGCGTTAAACACAATCCTGGCAAGAGTTGAGCCGCGCGATCGTCGATGACTCCAGGCTGTTTGAGCATTGGCTCTAGACCATCGTGAAGGGTTCCCGCTACAGATTCTAGTTCTTGATGCAGAGCGTACCACTGGGCTTCGGTCAACAACTGATAGGCAGCCACTCCAAACAGCGCGAGAATCAAACTCATGACTCCGGTGTACCAGCCCGCTAATCGCCAGCGTGTTCGATTAAACAGTTTGCTTTGGTTCATCATCTTGGGTGTCTACCTCGTGACGTTGAGGCGATAGCCCAATCCGTAAACAGTTTCCAAGAGTCCTTCACAGCCATACTCGGCGAGCTTGCGGCGGAGAAGGCGAATTTGCGCGGGGACAACGTTGCTAGTGGGATCAGATTGCAGATCCCAAACTTGATTCATCAATTGGTCACGGGTGAGAATCTGGTTGGGATGCTGCATAAAATATTCTAAAAGCTGAAATTCTTTAGCGGTCAGGGGAATTGCTTGGGGTTGTGCTTGAAGACTTTGAGTGGAAACAGTGGCAGTACTGTAATCCAACATGAGATCGCCGACTTGGAGTTGGGATGGCTGAAGTTGGGGCGATCGTCGCTGTAGTGCCCTCAGTCGTGCCCGCAATTCTGCCATGCCAAAAGGTTTGACGAGATAATCATCGGCTCCGGCATCCAATCCCATCACTTTATCTTCCATGCGGTCTTTTGCCGTTAGCATCAGGACGGGTAGTGAATTGTGCTGCGAGCGCAGTCGTTGACAAAGTTCGATACCAGACAGCCCTGGAAGTAACCAATCGACGATCGCCAGCGTATAGTGAACCTGCTGATCATTGAGGTAGTCCCAAGCTTTTGCACCATCCTGAACCCAATCTACAATGTATTTTTCTCGGCTCAAAACCCGCTGAATTGCAGCCCCCAAATCCGGTTCATCTTCGACGAGCAGTATCCGCATGAAAGTTTTCTCGATCGACCCAGAATTCTGACTACTTCTAGGATAGAGGTATCGTCCCCTCACCTAATTAATAAGTTTGAATCAACCCAACTCACTGAGATTGTCTACAGTCAAACTAACACTTCTTCCAATGTTTGTAACGGCTTCTCAGACAAACCTCTAACCTCAGATCGATCGCTCTGGTAAGCTATGACCACTGAGTCCGCCGTCCAATGTCGTTTGATAATCTCTGCAAACTGCTTTCCGAAAAACATCCCGCCCGCTTTGCCAGTTGGGTACTTGGCACCTCTCAAGTCGCGGTTGAAGTGCCCAAAACCGAACTTAGCATCGAACCAATTCGCGCTGATTCCGTCACCTTTTTGCAGCTACAAGGGCAACTTCTCCATCTCGAATTTCAAACCAAGCTCGAATCGAATCCACCACTTCCGCTGCGGATGCTGGACTACTGGGTACGGCTGCATCGTCTCCATCGACTGCCGATTACTCAAGTTGTGGTTTTGCTTCTTCCTCCTGCTGATCCAACGACGATCGAGACTGCTTTCGTTTCCGCAACCACCCGTCATGACTATCGCGTGATCCGGTTGTGGGAAGAAGATCCCGAACGGCTGCTCAATGACCCGGCTTTGCTTCCTCTCGCTGCGCTTGCCGCTACATCACAGCCCCAAAATCTACTCCTTCAAGTTGTACAACAGGTCAATCAGCTAGAGCCGACGCAACGGCAAGAGATTTCTACGTACACCCAGATTCTCGCTGGGTTAAAATTTGAGAAGGGTTTGATTCGTCAATTGTTTCGGGAGGACATCATGCGCGAGTCAGTCATTTATCAGGACATTTTGGAAGAAGGACGGCAGGAAGGACGGCAGGAAGGACGGCAGGAAGGACGACAGGAAGGACGACAGGAAGGACGACAGGAAGGGGAACGATCGCTGGTCTTCTTATTACTAGAACAACGAGTCGGACAACTCTCTCAAGTAGAGCGCGATCGCATTTCTGCTCTCAGTCTCGGCCAACTCGAAGCCTTAGCATTGGCATTGCTGGACTTTTCAGCGATCGCAGATTTGACGACTTGGCTAGATTTAGAACAGGCGTTGTAGCTTATTTCACTCGATCGTGGTTTGTCGTCGGAGTCTACTTGGTAAAGCTAAAGCGACCATTCACTTTTTCGCCAGCGATGTCTGTCAAAATGGCAACTTTGTATTCTCCAGCGATCGTTCCAGGCAGTAGGGCTTTATAGTGTTTGCCTTGTGCATCGTACTTCATGGCTAAAGACTTCTGAGTTCCATCGGGCAATTGCACTTGAGCCGTGACTTTTGCATTTGGAACAGCTTCGTGATTGTCGCCTTTCTGCAAGTAGAAATCCAGATGAGTGCCCTCAGCTTCTTTTTCTGGAACAAACTCTAAATGATAATTACCTGATTCAACGACCTGTCCACCTTGGTTGGCTCCAGAATGCTTTTTGGGCGATGCGGACTTGGATTCATTGACAGGTGATGAAGCGATCGGACTCGCGGGACTGCTCCCCGGATTTGCGGTTTGATTGCCAGTGCTGCAAGCGCTTAAAAAAAGAAGTCCGAAGCTTGCAAAAACGATCGAGAAAGACTTGAAAGATTTCATGAGTTAGCTCCTGAATTAACGTGAATTCGATAAGAGGTTTTCCGCTTCGTTGTTCACAGCTTCTGCCCCCCAACCCCCCAATTTTGGGGGACTTTAAGAGAGGAATTCTGGTTCAAAGTCCCTCACTCGTGGGGGATTTAGGGGGCGTTCCTGGATCTAAAAGCGAAGCGAAGCGTTCATCGAACTGACGTTGAATTAAACATGGATATTGGTAAACAGTTCGATCCGAGATAGCTCCTTCAATACTAGAATCTAACTTGGTCAAGCCTTGTAGCCTACAGCCTTTTCAGAACCAACCTCTTGATTCTCTTCTCTAGAAAGAGAAGTCTGCTTGGGCATTAGGACTTTGCCAAAACGGGCATATAACGCTGGAATTACCAATAAAGTTAAAGCAGTCGAGGTAAATAACCCACCCAGTACCACGATCGACAACGGTTGAAGAATCTCTTTGCCCGCACCTCCTACAAACACCAACGGCGCTAATCCCAATGCAGACGTAAAGGCAGTCATCAAAATTGCATTTAGTCGCTCCATCGACCCCTCAATCAACAGGTCTTTGAGCGGCATCCCTTCAGCAAACTTTGCATTGTAGTTATCGACTAACAAAAGTCCGTTGCGAGTGGCAACGCCAAATAGGGTGACGAAACCAACGAGAGACGCGATCGACAAAATTCCTCCCGTCAATGCAACCGCAATCACTCCTCCAACCAGCGCCAATGGTAAGTTGATCATAATGGCAGCCGTAGAAGGAATCGATTTCACAGATAAATACATGATGACGGTGATCACGACGAATGCGATCGCGCTAAAAATCAAAAGATTCTGAGTGGCTCGCTCTGCCGCCTCAAATTGTCCAGCGTATTGGATGTAATAACCGGGTGGAATTTGAATCTGTTGCTTTACTCTTGCCTGAATATCGTTCACTACAGCGCGTAACGCTCTTCCTTCTGCATTCGCCGCAATCACGATCAAGCGAGAGACATTTTCACGATTAATTGTGTTTGGCCCTGTTCCCTCGCGAATGGTTGCGACTTGCGCTAAAGGAATTTTGTTGCCATTCGGCGTATCTACTAGAAGATTACCGATCGTCTCTAAGCTCTGTCTAGCCTCTGGTGTTAGCCACACGACGAGATCAAAGGTTTGCTGTTGTTCTAAGACTTGAGAAACCACTCGTCCGTTTAGAGCCGTTTCAATCGTTTCTGAAAGTTGCCCCACCGTTAACCCGTAGCGAGCCGCCGCCGATCGATTAAACTCAATTTGAACTTGCTCAACAGGAACTTGAGGTTCAAGCTGCAAATCGATCACGCCTTCAACCGATTGCATCACCTGGTTTACTTGCTGTCCGAGCGATCGCAGTTGTTCTAAGTCAGAACCAAATATTTTGACCGCGATCGCGCTTCTGACACCCGACAGCACTTCATCCATCCGATGAGAAATAAAGCCTCCTACATTGGGCGCGGCTCCCGGCACCTTACCGAATTCTGCACGCACCCGTTCAACCGCTGCTCTACGGTTTTTCATACCCTCCTCACTCAACTCCACGTCAAGATGAGCTAAATTAACGCCTGCCGCATCCGCATCACCCGCTGCCCGTCCAGACCGAACCTGAATCGATTGAATGCTGGGATCGTCTTTGAGCTTGTGTTCTAGTACAGACGCTGCGCTGTTGGTGGCTTCTAGAGAGGAACCTGGGTAAAGCAAAAGCGTGTTGACCAGCGATCGCTCTTGAAACTCTGGGAGAAAGACTCGACCAAACGAAGGCACTGCGATCGCAGCAATCACCAGACTTGCCGCAGCACCCCCTAAAATCAGAGTCGATCGACGCATCGAAAGTCTGAGCAACGGATAGTAAAGCCGCTTAAAAAAACGGGCGACCCAGGGTTCGCGTTCAGGAAGGCGACCATGAGGCAGCAGAATGGCACAGAGGGCAGGCGTTACCGTCAAGGCAATCACGCTAGAAGCCAGTACTGCTGCTAAATACCCCACTCCCATCGGCGTAAAAATGCTGCCTTCCACGCCCGTTAGCGCAAAAATCGGCGCAAAGACCACCACCGTAATGATCGTGGCTCCAAACACTGAATCTCGCACTTCTTGGCAGCCTTCAAACACCACCTCTAAAACCGGACGCGGATTCGGCGAATATTTATTCTCTCGTAAGCAGCGGTAAACATTTTCGGCATCTACGATCGCATCATCCACCGCAGACCCGATCGCCACCGCCAACCCGCCCAAGGTCATGGTGTTGAGTCCCTGTCCTAGCCAATTGAGCGCCAGCACGCCAACTAGTAATGAAAGCGGCAGAGCAGTTAGACACACCGCCAGATTGCGCCAATTCATCAGAAACGGAATCAGAATAATGGCGACGATGATACTGCCTTCGACTAACGCACTGCGAACGTTCTCGATCGAAGCATCGATATAGGTTTCCTGGCGAAAGGTCGGGGTGATTTCAATATCTTTAGGTAAGCCTGCTTTAACCGCCTGCATGGCGGCTTCAACCGCACGAGTTACGGTTGGCGTATCGGCTTGAGGTTGTTTGTTGATAACGATCGCAACCGCTTTTTGAGTATTGAGGCTGGCATCCCCGCGTTTGACTGCCGCTCCTAATTTGACTTCTGCAACTTCGGTAATTCTGATTGGCGTGCCGTTTCGGGTTGCGATCGCGGATTCTTTAAGGGCTTCAATGTCTTCGATGCGTCCAATTCCTCGAATTAGCTTTTCTCGATCGGGAGTCACCAAATAACCACCGGGAGCATTCACATTGGCAGCAGCAACGGCTTCCGATACATCCTGTAAAGAGACGTTAAAGGCTTTCAGTTTCTCTGGCGCAACCAAGACTTGATATTGCCGCACATCGCCACCAAACGCGATCACTTGCGTCACGCCTGGAACGGCTAACAAACGGTTCGTAGCTTGCCAATCAACAATGCGGCGCACCTCCATTAAGTCCGTAGTTTTGGAGGTGAAAGAATAGCTGAGAATCGTCCCGATCGGGGAGCTAATCGGAGCAATCTGTGGGGGTTCGACACCTTCTGGCAATCGATTTTGAGCAGACTGCAATCGCTCGGTGACAAGCTGCCTCGCTTGATAGATGTTGGCTCCCCAGTCAAAGACAACTCTCACAACCGAAATACTTGCCGCACTCGAAGAGCGAACCACACTGACCCCCGGAGTGCCATTCAGCGCACTCTCGATCGGCAATGTCACCAGCGATTCGACTTCTTCTGGCGCAAGTCCTGGCGCTTCAACTTGAATTTCAACCTGGGGCGGGGCAAACGCTGGAAACACATCCAGCGGCATCTTAATAATCGTGAGAAAAATCCAGACCGTGAGAATGAGGGCACCTAAGACAACGAGCCAACGCCGCGCGATCGACCACTTAATTATCGAACTGAGCATAATTTACTTAACGAGGGCGAGTAGAGTCTGGTTGTTCTTCGATGGCTCCAGCGGAATGCTGACTGTTTGGCGAATGAGCGCGGTCAAAATGTATTTCAGCGTCATAAAAGCGGGAGTCTTTGATCAGACCCGGAGCAACTCGACTACGGCGACCTGCCCAGTAGGTTCCTGCCCAAAATATTCCTCCTGCGATCGCACTTCCCAAGGGCAGCATGACCCACCAGGGTAGCGAGAATCTAGTTTGGGTCACAGCTTGAGTGGGATCTGTCGGATGATCTCCAGCTTTCGTGCCACTGCGTAGAGATTGAGCATAAAGTTGACTGGCTCTCTGAGTCACGATCCGATCTCCATCAAAGACCCCATTTTTGATCTCAACAAAATTGCCAGAACGCTGACCTAAACTAACTTCAGTGGGTTGAAAGGCAGTGCCGTTTTGCACAAAAACGACGGTCTTCTTGTCGTTGGTTTGTACGATCGCGGAAGCCGGAACAGCTAACACTGCAACGGGTGTTTGATCGGTCAATACTTCTAACTCAGAGAACATTCCTGGTTTGAGTGCGCCATCTGAGTTCTCGATTTCAGCTTTTACAGGAACAATGCGGCTCTCTCCCTCAACAGTTGCGCCGATCGTGCCGATACGCCCCGTAAACGACCGATTTGGCAAGCCATTCACCTTAACCTGAACTCGTTGCCCAACTTGAATTTTGCTCAGATCTTTCTCGTAGATGTTGGCAGCAATTTGCACACGATTGCCATTCACGATCGTCATGATCTGTTTGCCCGCATCTTGCCCCGATTCTCCGATCGTCGTTTCGTGATCGACAACGATGCCTGAAATCGGAGCCATTACCGTAATCGTGCCGTCCTCGTTGGCAGTCGCGCCTAATTGTCGCAGGCGAGTTTGGTAGGTTTGTCCACTCAGTTGCACTTTGGACTGTGCCATTTCTACCGCAGACTGAGCGCGTTGTAGTTGAGCCTCCGCTTCAGAAACGGATAAACGGCTTTGAGCTTTGGCAAATGCAGCTTTCGCCTCAGCGAGTTTGGTCTGAGATTCGAGCGCAGTGCGGCGAGGGAGTGCCCCAGTTTTGGTGAGTTCGAGATCTCGATCGTAGCGTTCTTGCGAGAAGCCTAATTCGGTTTGGGCCTGTCGAATCTCTGCTTCTGCAATTTTTTGCTGTTGGGCATAGGTTTTCTGAGCTAATCGCAGATCGGCTTCTGCGTGTTGAACGGCTGAGGTGGCTTCAGTGCCTCGATCGAGTGCCGTAGTCCGAAGCTCTGCCAACTCTGGACTCGTCATCAAGGCGATCGGTTGACCAAGGTTGACGCGATCGCCAGGTTTCGCAAACAGTCGAAGCACGGTTCCTGTGACTGGAGTCGTCACTTCAACTTGTTGATTGGGCAGCGTTTCGATTTGCCCGGTCGCTTTCACCCCAAATGCCAGTTGCTGACGGCTCACAGGCTCCACCTTCAATCCCATCCGGTTTGCCGTTTCTGCATCCACCTGAATCGCACCCACAGATTGCCCTGGCTGGCTGCCGCCTTGAAACTCATCGCCATGTCCGCCGTGAGCCAACAATTTATGAACAGGAGCCGCCAACAGCAGCAAGCCGAGAAGCGTTCCAGAAATAGAGCGGACAGTTTTGAGGCGATGAGGGTGCTGAGATAGATGAGCCATTGAGAAGTTCCTTGATGATGAAATCGTCCAGCGTTAACCCAAAGGGCTGAATCAGGTTTAGAGGAGGTTCTAAAAGTAGTAAAGAGTCTCTTTGTTTCGGTTGTCATCCGCCCGTGAGGAAGGCGATGAATGATTACCTTTAAACCATGCTCTTAGGCTGACTACTGGTTGTACCAAGCTTTGCGCCACTGCTGCATCTGAGCAATTTCTGCTTGTTGAGAAGAGACCATCTCTTGAGCAAGTTGTTTAATTTCTGGACGTTTGGTTTTACTCAATGCATCGTTTGCCATCATCACTGCGCCTTCATGGTGGGGAATCATCGCATTGATAAAGCGCAAATCAAACTGATCATCACTGGCTCCCAAATCCATGTTCATCATCATGCCTTTCATCTGGTCAGACGACATCGGCATCATTTTCCCCATTTTGGAGTCATACGCCATTGGAGTACTTTCTGCTTTGGGATACCAGGCTTGCCGCCATTGCTTCATCTGAGCGATTTCTTCGTCTTGTGCTTTGATAATATCGGCTGCCAGCTTTTTGATTTCTGGGCGCTTTGATTTCTGCTGGGCTTCTTTTGCCATTTCGACGGCTCCTTGGTGGTGCGGAGTCATGGCATCGACAAAGCGCAAATCAAAATTGGCATCGGCAGGGCCTAAATCCATCAGGTTGTGGTTCATCTTGCCGTGATCCATGCCGTGATTCATGCTAGGCATTGTGTTGGCGGCTGGAGCGCTAGTTGCAGGATTTGCAGATGAATTTGAAGGCGTTGAACAAGCCGTCAGAACCCCGAATACGAAGGGCAGCGAAGCGATCGCGACCATTCTCCTCGACGCTTGAGGTGCGATCGCGTTCAGTTCACGGTCTAAAAATTTAACTTTGAAGAGTAAGGATTTCATATTTAGTGCTGAGTGAGCTATAGAACAGTTTCATTCTCAACTCTCTATCAAGCTGGAGAGTCAAGGCCTTCAGGGTTAGTGGCATCCCTACTCAATAGGAAACCATTTAAAAATAAAATCAGCGTGAAATGAATCTACCTAGAAAGGATGATTCTCTACGCCTATGAATAGAGGAACGCGATCGAGCGTTGCCTTCTTTAGGTTGAGATCAACATAGACACCATTAAAACTGCTGCTTGATTGATCAACTTGATTGATCAACTCCACAAAAGTCGATCGCACCGTTTTTTAATGAACACTTTTAATGAATACTCAGAGATTGGTATGCCAAATTTCAAAAAGTTCAATAAGCTAAGAAACTTCGAGTGTTGTTTGGATATTAAATTGAGCGATCTTTAATAGAGTTCAATTTGTCGTGAGCGCCGATTCATTAGTTTATCTGGAGGAAGTTCTAGTCTGTCCAGTTGAGAATTGCCGCTACCCGATCGCAAATCGTCACTGGATTAAACGGTTTACTGATCACGCCTGCTACGCCCATTTGAGCAAATCGTTGGCGATCGTCAGACAGCACTTTAGCCGTTAACAAGATAACCGGAATAGCTTTAGTTGCCGCATCTTTTTGAAGCATGGCAAACAGTTGATAGCCATCCATGTCGGGCATTGAGACATCGAGCAAAATTGCGTCGATCGGGTAGGCTGCGCTTTGGGTCAGTGCTTCTTGGCCCGATGCAGCGATCGTGGTCTGCCAGCCGCCCAAATCCTCTAAGCAGGCTCTTACCACTTCTCGAATGCGTTCTTCGTCGTCAATAATTAAGATGCGTCGAGTCATATATAGCAATCCTAAATGAGTCATGAACAGATTTTTGTACAGATTTTTGTCGCTCCGTTCCAGTCCGCTTCGCCCCCTAAATCCCCCAGTCT
>NZ_JBJPHS010000040.1:15514-56059 GCF_052939495.1 Phormidesmis sp. 146-12
TTTCTACTGACACTGACTAGTTAATCGTACTACATCTACTTGAAAAATGCTGTAGCAATCCTAAATAAGTCATGAACAGATTTTTGTCGCTCCGTTCCAGTCCGCTTCGCCCCCTAAATCCCCCAGAATGGGGGACTTTGAAACTGGGGAATGGGTCTTGAAATCTAGGAAGTCTCTCGGCTCAAAGTCCCCCAACTTTGGGGGATTTAGGGGGCACGATCAATGCTGCATTTCACGAGTGATTTAGGATTGCTATAGATGCCCTCCGACTGCTCTTGCAAAGCTAATATTAATCGCCAGGTATTCTGAATAACGAAGCGAAGACCTGATCGAATTGATGCCCTTTTAGCCTCTCATCTGGTTAGACTGATAGACTGAGCAAATAAACTTACTATCATGGCTACCTGGATCTGCGTCAAACAATGCGGTGCTTGCTGTCACCTCGACCCCACCGATCGCCCCGAACTGCCCGATTACCTTTCACCTCCCGAACTCGACCTCTACCTGAGTATGGTTGGCGAAGACGGCTGGTGCGTCAACTACGACCAGACCAATCGCGAATGTCAGATCTATGAAAAGCGACCTCGGTTTTGTCGCGTCGAGTCTGAAACCTTTCAGCAAATGTATGGCGTTGAGCCAGAAGAACTGAATAACTTTGCGATCGACTGTTGTCGCCAGCAGATTGAGGGCGTGTATGGCGATCGCAGTCTAGAAATGGTGCGATTTGATCAAGCTGTCGGAATTTGAAGAAAGATTGCCAATCAGAGAGAAGTCCTGGATAATGAAAGAAATGTGAAAACCAAAATGTAGCTATGGCGCTTACAGAACTCTCGATTGCTCAGTTGGCTGAGTCTGATTTAGAAGCTGATCAGGTGATTGCGACGGCAGTTGTCGTTTCTCGACCCGATCTCAGTCAGCCCTCAAAGTGGAGTTTCTGGAGCGTTTTTGGTTCCACATTCGTCACAATTTTTCTAGCAGAATTGGGCGACAAGACACAAATCGCCACCCTGTTAATGAGCGCCGAATCTCACGCGCCCTGGGTTGTTTTTGCAGGTTCGGCCACGGCTTTGATTGCCACCAGCTTGATCGGGGTTCTGATTGGTCGCTGGCTTTGCACTCGCCTCTCCCCCAAAACATTAGAGAAAGCAACAGGCACGCTTTTACTCTTCATTTCTTTGTTGCTGCTGCTCGACGTGATTCAACCGTAGCCCCCTATTTTTGAGATTCGCTTTATGGACTGGCACCTTTTAGGTTTAAGCTTTATCACCGTTTTTTTGGCAGAGTTAGGCGATAAGAGTCAACTAGCAGCGATCGCCCTCAGTGGTAGCAACTGCAAGTATCCCAAAGCGGTTTTCTTAGGGACGATCGCTGCTCTCATTCTGGCCAGCTTGATTGGGGTGATAGTCGGTGAAGGAACGGCTCAAGTGCTGCCTGCTCGTCTCGCCAAGGCGATCGCTGCTTTTGGGTTTGCCGTTTTAGCCATTCGTTTACTGTGGTTTAACCGCGAGTCAGAAGAAACGCCCTAACATTCAAGGAAGAAACGTCATAATAAAAGCCCCCAGCGAACCGGAGGCAATTTGGAGTTTCACCGCATTCTGTTGTACCAAACTTATCTGAGTGGTTCGGAAGGACGATCAAGCGTCCAACCCAAAAGCACGCCTCCCGCTACAAACTTGATCATTTCCAAAATCCAATAGCTGATGTGAAGTTGATTCATCCCGTCGGGGGTCGCGATCGACGACTCAAACAAATCGAGTTGTATCCCTAAAGCCCCCATTTCTGGCGTGATGAAATAGGTGCAGATCATCGCCGACGACAGTAGCAAAAGTGATAACAACACACTAGTTCGTTTGCTGTTTGCAGTCATTTTGCGCTGCACGAGTACGCCCGTCACCACTAGCGCTGCACAGAGCAATTCGATTCGATTAAAGATCCAAAAAATCCCATAGCCTGCGGGGACAAAATCAGGCTGAGACATCATTCCTGAAGCGTAGAGACTCGGCATGATCACCAAATCCAAAAACAGGCTGGCACCCAACCAAAACGCCAAAGTTAAGGTCAAGATCTTGTGCCATGCGACAGACTGGGAGGAAGCAGGTCTGAAATCAACCTTAGAACTAACCGTCATAAAAGCCTCTATTTCATGTCTCATTTGTAGGCTAACAAAAATCTGTTTGAAACTGCGACAATCCACAAGAAACTTAGTAAAAGAACGGCTCTTCTTTTTGGGTTAAAAGATTAGCTTTAAAAGCAATAAACCTGACGGAAGATTGTCAGGTCTACTACAAAAATATTGGAGAGCCAGGTACATTACTAAGTGTGTGCTTTCTGCAACTCAAAAGGTCTGAAAATAATTTCAATCCCTCCTGATCAACGATCGTACAAACTAGATAAGAACAGTAGCCAACATGTACTTCTTGAGAGTTGCAGTTGCTTTGGGAAGGAGACACGTCCCAAAAAGCGGTTGGTTAGAGAGACTGAAGTGATGTCTCTTTGTGTCTGTATAAACAGTAGCATCCACGATTTGGAAAATTGGCGATCGTGAATGGATAAAAATCCAATTTAATAGAAGGTAATATTTGCTTAAACTGCGACACAAAGCAGTCCAAAAAGCGATCGCTTAGACTAAAAACAGCACTTCTAGACCGATCACTTTCCCAAAATTACAATTAAACAAACCTTAAAATCAGTCATGCTCAAACGTCTTGCCCTGTCGATCGCAGCCACCATTATTTCGTCTATCGGAGCCAATCTGGGAGATGCGACCCAACCTGCTCAAGCTGTCCAATTGGCTGATGGCACGGTTTACTTTACATCGCCCCCTCGACTGGTCGGAGCCTCTACCACATTTAACTCAGTGCAAGCGTGGTCAGCCACTTATTACTTCACGATGAATTTGCTGGAGAATGCAGGCGAGCCGTTACAGCGCGTCACCATTGCCCAGGACGAAGGCACCGACACCATCCGATTTGACCCCAAGCGAATTGAGGCCTTTGAAGGAGAACGAAACCGTTTGGGCGCAAAAATTCCCCTTCAGGCAACGGTTGATCGCAAAGCTCGATCGGTTTCCATCACCTTCGATCCGCCTGTGGCACCGGGAAGACTGGTGACGATCGCCCTATCCCCTGACCAAAATCCCCTCTATGGCGGCGTTTATCTGTTTGGCGTGACGGCCTTTCCAACTGGAGAAAAGTCCCACGGTCAGTTTCTAGGCTTTGGGCGACTGCACTTCTACGAAAGCGGCCCCAGTTTTTTTAGAGGCTCAATTTTCCATTAACGTCAGTTCGATGAGAGTGACTCGCTTCGTTTCAATCGGCTTCAGCCCCCTAAATCCCCCACAAGTGAGGGACTTTGAACGAGAAATATTGTCTCAAAGTCCCCCAAAATTGGGGGGTTGGGGGGCAGAAGTGCTGAATAACGAAGTGAGAAAACTCTATCGAATTCACGTTCCATTAAGGGCTGACTTACCCAAACGTTGTGCCATTCCAGCCCCACATTGCACCCTTGGCATCAGTAAACTCAATGTAGATCCGATCGATCGCCACACCTAACCCCTCATTCACCTGCTGACAAAACGTCTGGCTCATCTCTTTTGTCTGAACAGCACTCATCGAACCAATGCTCTTAATTTCGATATAGCAAGCTGGATCGGTCGTGCCCGCAAAGGTCATCGCGACACTGGGTTCGAGTAGCGTCATCACGTAAGATTCGGGCTTTCCAGTTTGTTTGGCGAGACTGGCAGAAAGCGTTTTGAGTAGAGTGGCGATCGTCGTGGGATTGGGAGAGGCGATCGAAGTCTGAACTTTGATGAACGGCATAAGCAAAGGATGAGGGATGAATACATGTCAATAATACAGATCTCTTCACCCGTTCATTCCATTGCTAACCCATTGCTAACCGCCGTACTGCCAGCCTGTGCTTTCGAGTCGTAGCGGGTCGCCTTCTCGATGAATGCCTGCGGCAATCACTTCGCCTACAAAAACGGTGTGATCGCCTTTATCCACCATGCCTACAACTTGACATTCGACATAGCCAAGCGAGTCTGAAATAATCGGGCAGCCCGTTTCACCGAGATAAAAATCAACATCCTCAAACTTATTGCCGACTCGACGCTGAGGCTTAAAAAACTTTTGCGCCATTTCTTTCTGACCCGCTTCGAGAATACTCAGGGCAAAAACGCCACTCGATCGAATCATCGCATTAGAGCCAGAATCCTGCTTAACACAATTGACCACCAGCGGCGGCGTGAAAGAAGCCTGCATCACCCAGCTTGCTGTAAAACCATTCACCTCTTCTCCGTCCTTTACACCACACACATACAGCCCGTGGGGGATTTTGCGGAGCATGGTCTTTTTAGCCTGTTCATCCAACATCGAGTCACCTGATTGAAGTCTCTAAAATTAAGCTTAACAAGCTAGAAATCCTGGAGATCATTATTTTTTACGTGGGGCAACCCCTTGCGGGTAAGGAGATTGCACTCCATCTCATAAGACAAATCCGGCTCTCCCTAATTTCAGAAAAGTCGGATCTGTCAATAATCTGTCAACAATCTAACCGTAAGCGAATCTGACTATTTGGCCAAGAAAGCTTGCACTTGCTTGATGGCGGCAGGAAGAATTCGAGAAATTGCCCAGCCTCCAGCAGCCAAAATCGGAAACAAAACAATCAATACACGAAAGTCGAAATCCATAACCGTGTTCTCTCTAAAGGCTTTGTTATCTTTCAGTTGTACCGCATTTGGGTACGTTTTCAAAGTACTTTCATTTTTGTGAAGCTGACTGATGAAAGCCTAGATCGCTCCCTTTTCCAGCGTGAACTAAAGCCAGCTTTTCGTACTGTTGAGCATGTTCGATCAGATGAGTAACTTCAGCCTCAGACAGATCGCGCAATGGTTTGGCAGGCACGCCGACGACAAGCGATCGCGCCGCTACATCCTTCGTCACCACTGACCCTGCCCCAATGATGCTCCCTGCTCCGACGCGCACCCCATCTAAGATGATCGCCCCAATCCCAATCAAACTACCTCGCTCGACATAGGCACTATGAATGACTGCCCGATGGCCCACCGTTACGTAATCTTCCAAAACCGTCGGTTTGCCCGGATCTCCATGTAAAATTGCACCGTCTTGGATATTAGTGCTGGCTCCAACCACAATGCGTTCGACATCGCCTCGGACGATCGCGCCATACCAGATACTTGCCCCTGCGGCCACTTCTACCTGACCGATCACAGTCGCATTGGGGGCGACAAAAGCCGCTTGAGAGAGATCGGGAGGCGACCAATAAGATGGGGTAAATCGAAAAGATTGGTTGAAGTTATTCACAGTTCGGCAGAATGGGGCTAGAGGAGGAAACTTCCCTAGTTATAATAATTTCACGCTTCTCCATGCACAATTACATGATCGCTTGCACTTCATGACCAGCCCAGGTTTTCAATATCCAATTTTTGGCCCAGAGATTCAGTGCCCTCACTGTCGTCAGACAATCCCGGCGTTGACTCTGACAGACACCTATCTGTGCCAGCGTCATGGTGCATTTGAGTCAGACCCCAAAACAGGCGAACTCATTCATCTTCAGTCTGGACGACACTGGCGACTGTGGAAAGATGAGTGGTATCGACAACACACCCACCCAGATGGGATTCGATTTGAGATCCATGAGGCCCTCGATCGTCTTTACACTCAGGGCTATCGAGCCACACGAGTCATCATCGCCCAGCGCTACAAAGAGCTAATCAGCACTTATCTAGAGCGCAGCACTCCCTGGCGTGGACAAAACGATGCTCAAAAACCCCGTCTCTATGGTCTCCCGGTTGAGTTTAGCCCCGATCCCAAAGAAGAACCGTGTTGGGATGTCATCAATTTTGACTTAGAAAAAGAACCCGGTGCCCCTGTCCGCTATCCCTACTTTCGACTCTTTGAATAAAACTATTTGAATAAAACTCAGAGGGATTCAGCGATCGAGGACGAAAACCAAACTTAAAGTTCCTCCCTCCTCCCTCCTCCCTATTTCTTATGCATCACGTTTCGATTCGGACGGCTGATATCTTTCGGGCGATCGCTTTCTACGAGCGTTTAGGGTTCACCGTGCAGGAGCGATTTACGACGGGCTATACGCTGGCCTGCTGGATGGAAGGACTCGGCCGCATTGAGTTGATCCAGATTCCTGAGCCGCACCCTGCTCCCGATGCCTTTGGAGATGAGCATTATGTAGGGTACTATCATCTCTCGTTTGACTTGAGCGAAATCACGGATAGTTTGCCTGATTGGTTAGAGAGTTTGAAGCAGCAGGACGATTCTTTGAAGGTGCTTTTGGAGCCGACCCAGCAAATGATTGGCGATCGGGTCTACGAAGTCGCCTTTATCGCGGATGCGGATGGCTTGCCTCTAGAATTGAT
Organism: Phormidesmis sp. 146-12; assembly: GCF_052939495.1. Lineage (NCBI taxonomy): Bacteria > Bacillati > Cyanobacteriota > Cyanophyceae > Leptolyngbyales > Leptolyngbyaceae > Phormidesmis > Phormidesmis sp. 146-12. The sequence goes on from NZ_JBJPHS010000040.1 coordinate 21,912, forward strand.
TCGTGAAATGAAATCGCCCTGAGTTGCTCTTCATCAAAACTTCCATGCCCGAACCTTTCTCAGACAATTGGACGTATCTCAAAGTAGAACTAAGTTGGCTAGAACGGTTGCTTTTATTAGCTGTGACGCGACAAAAAAAGGAGTCTAAGGAAGTCGATCGAATCGCTCAAACTCGCGCCGATCGAGCCACGGCTCACTGGTGGAAAGGCATGGTCAGCCTGGATGGACTGGTCGCTTACGAGTCGCCTGTGCCCCAAAAAGTAGAGTCCTCCGAAGCGCCCAAAGGCAACTACCAGCAGCAAATTGAGGCGAGAGTCAAGGCGAGTCAGCAGCAGGGCATCATTTTGGCGTTACCAACTCTGTGCGATCGACTCAATCTAACCCCGTTTGAGAAGAATCTAATTTTGATGGCGATCGCGCCAGAAGTGCATCGTCGATATGCCCAGTTGTATGAATATTTGCAGGGAAAAGACGGCACTCACGCCAATCTTCCCAGTGTTGATCTGGCGTTGCGGTTGTTTTGTCGAAAAGATGACGAGTGGAAAGCAGCGCGATCGTCTCTCACAAATTGCAGTCCATTAATTCAGCATCAATTGGTAGAACTGGTTTTCTCGCAAGAAGCGCCGTTGTTAAATCGACTGATCAAACTATCAGATTCATTAGTGAATTTTTTGCTGTGCGATCGTCCCACTCTGTCAGATTTAGATCAACTATTAAATTCAAAAGCCCACACTTCACACCTCACGCCTCACGCCTCACATCCTCACACTTTCTCAGATCTGGTTTTGCCAGATTCTCTAATCGAAACGCTGCAAAATTTTTGTTTTCAAATGAAGTTTTCTTCACAAGTCGAAGCCTGGGAATTTGGGCCACCCAAAGGAATCTTGGCTCTGATGGTAGGCGCTAAAGGAACTGGAAAAACGATCGCTGCTAAAACGATCGCCCACACTTTACAAACTCCTTTAACATCCGTCAACTTATTAGAAATCACTCACCATACTGAATTGCTTACAGAAATCTTGACCGAATCGCCCAAAATTCTACTCATCAAGTCGGCTCACATCTGGTTAGGAAGACAGTCGCCCCTAACTCGATCAGAAGTGCATCAATTTCTTAAAGCACGGCAAGAACCCCAATACTTAACATTTATGACTGTTGAGAGAATGCCTGCAATTCAACAAGCCTGGAAACCGCTCTCAATTTTGCAATTTCCATTTCCTGATGCGAAAGCACGATCGCGCCTTTGGCACCAAGCTTTTTCCTTAAAAGTTCCGCTTAGTGACGATATTGATTGGGATTTTTTAGCGAACAAATTTCCCTTAACAGGTGGCGAAATTCAAACGGTGGCCCGATCGGCTGCTGTTTGGGCGATCGCCGACTCTTCAGAACCCAAGATTGGAATGCGACACTTACTAAAAGCGCTACAAAAGTAATTTCTCCAATGTGAATTCGATTTTTTGGTCACAAGTGAGAGATTTTGAACCGCAGTTCTTCTCTTAAAGTCCCCCAGAATGACGTCAGTTCGATGAACGCTTCGCTTCGCTTTTAGATCCAGGAACGCCCCCTAAATCCCCCACGAGTGAGGGACTTTGAACCAGAATTCCTCTCTGAAAGTCCCCCAAAATTGGGGGGTTGGGGGGCAGAAGCCGTGAACAACGAAGCGGAAAACCTCTTATCGAATTCACGTCAGAATGGGGGGTTGGGGGGCAGGAGCGCCTTTAACGAAGCAAACAACCCAACTTAAGGAAGCCTTCCCACTCGTCCCAATAGCGGAAGCTCGATCGCTTTACGTTTCCACAAGCGCACCATCAGCCACAAATTCACCAAAAAATAGCCCGATGTCAGAAGGCTACCCGTGACCAATAGCGGCAACTGCAACGATTCAGACGTGCTTGCCCCAAAACCGACCAAAAAATAAGCCACCAACCAGCCCAGCGCCAATTTGATCACCAACCGACTCAACGATCGCTCCTGTCTCGTTCCTTGATGTCGATAAAGCGTCCACAGAGCCGGAAAAAAACCAAACACAGGCAGCAGATACAAAAACAGCTTGAGGTGTTGAATGTCGTCGTCTTCAAAGGAATCAAGATCGCGCATAGCCAAAAGTCAGAATTAGGGAGGATGAGCCAGAGTGTGAAGGAGAGGGATAATAAACGTAAGGTTGATGTGAATCGATCGCTACTGTTATTTTTGGCTGCAACATGCACAAAAGCAACAAGCTGCTCAATTGGTGGAACGAAATTACTCCGGTGGCCCGTGTGGTCACGATCGCGCTTACAGCCCCGCTTTTGGTCTTAAATGCCTGGGCTTTCTCATCGATATTTGACTACTTCCACTCGTTAATTGTCATCTTGATCGCGGCATCCCTGCTGACTTTTTTGCTCAATTATCCGGTGGGGTTGATGCAGCAGCATGGGGCAACGCGCGGACGGGCGGCGATCGTCGTCTTTCTGTTTGCGTTGTCGGTGCTGTTGGGGTTGGGCGTGACGCTGGTGCCTCTGGCGATCGAGCAGGCTCAACAACTCGTCGTCCGGTTGCCAGAATGGATCGACTCTGGTCAAAGACAGCTAGTTTTGCTCAACGACCAGCTTGAGGGGGCAGGGTTTCCGATCAATTTGGATATTTTGGCAGAACAGATCAACGATCGCCTCAAAAGTTCGCTACAAGGTCTGACCTCAGAAGTCTTAAATCTGGCCGTCTTTACGGTAACCAGTCTGCTAGATGTGTTGCTAACACTGGTCTTGACGTTTTATCTCTTGCAGCACAGCGACCAACTTTGGGCCAGCCTGGTAGAGTGGTTGCCCGCTAAGATTCGTCAGCCCTTTTCTGAAACGTTGCGCCTTAGCTTTCAAAACTTCTTTTTCGGGCAGTTGATCTCCGCAACGATGATGGGGTCTGCGCTGACAATCATTTTTCTGTTTTTACGGGTGCCCTTTGGCTTGCTGTTTGGGCTGACGATCGGCACAATGGCGCTTGTTCCTTTTGGCGGCTCTGTTGGAATTGCCCTGGTCACCTTGTTGGTGGCGCTGCGTGACATTGGAGTGGGCGTTGAAGTGCTAATTTCTGCGCTAATCGTCCAACAAATTGTCGAAAACCTGATTGCACCCAGAATTATTGGCAGTGTGACGGGGCTAAATCCGGTCTGGGTATTTTTGGCAATTCTCACAGGAGCGAGGGTCGGCGGACTGCTGGGAGTTGTGATTGCGGTGCCGACTGCGGTTGTGATCAAAAGTGCATTGGTTGCCCTGCGATCGCCTACCAGTCCCACAAGTCTAATTTTGACTGAACCCCACGCCCCGTCTCAACCCACGATCCTTGAGGACAAACCTGACAAAAGTGTGAAAGACCTGCGATCAAGCCAGCCTGCTGAAAGTTAAAAAGGGTTGATATGCAGATATGAGAGTTTGTTACAGCAACCGTTAGCTTTTTCCCGTTTTGGGAATTGGCCAGCCCGATCGCGTCGGTTGTTCATAAACTCGCTTAAGCGTATTCACATCTCTCGGAGAAATCAAAGGCGGATTGCGGACTTGAGAAAAGTACAGGGCATCCGTTTGTAGCGGACTGTGCCCCCAAATTCCCAATGCATGACCCAACTCGTGGCGGGCAGAGGCCAACACATAGTCGATCGCCTGATTTGGCTTGACGATCACCGTACAGCGATGCGCCAAGATGGCCGAAGAATTAGAAATCTGCTTCGTGTACAGTTCATATCTCGTCTCAGCCGATCGCACACGAGCCGTACGAAGATTTTGAGACCGTAAAGGAATGGACGATCGTAACACTTGAATATCTGCCTGATCCGGTTCGCTCACAGTTTGCAACGGCAAAAATACAGTCCACTCTTGAATCGCCGTTTGTACCGCTTTTACCCAGGCTTGGGCCCGCTTGTCTCCATCCGTGACAGGTTCGATATAAACCGCGATCGGAAACTGTGACCAAACCAAATACTCTGGCTGAGTCTTCTGAATCTGATCAAAATAGTCGCCCTGAGACCGATCGCCCTGTTGCGCCAGCGTTCTTGGTAGCGGATGCACTTGAGGCGCGGGCAACAGATTCGCTTCCAAGGGATTCAGTCCCAAGAGAAGTAGGCACCCCAGACAGCAGAAAGTTCCCAGACGCACAACTGCTCTGAGAAATCTGTTGCAGAATTGCCCTTTCCAGACGTTCAAGCCTATTTTCCTAACCAGCCAGCACTGAGGATCACCGTAATTCCGATAAACAAAACGGTGAGAATCCAGGTTGCTCGATTTAAGGTCGTTTCGGCACTCTTGGTACTCGTAAAGAGTTGAGCCTGCCCACCCAAACCACTCAGTCCATCCCCTTTGGGACTATGCAACAGCACGAGGACAATCATCCCCGCCGCACAAAACATCCAAATCGCTTTCAAAACGTAAACTGCTGTCATCGTCACAATTCCACAAAACAACTGATAATTCCAGATTACCTGGCAATCTTCACAGGTGTCCGATTTTTACGAACCTCAAACCCGGCAGACTCGATAATCGATCGCCCCGTCATCTCAGAAGGTTGATCCAGCCTGAGAATGTCGAGAATCGTGGGGGCGATATCTGCCAGACGACCATCTTCTCTCAGCGCCACATCCGTCCCGTGTCCCGGAATCTTTAGCCCTTCCCCTTCTACCAGGATAAACGGAACGGGATTTGTCGTGTGCGCCGTCCAGGGGTTTCCTTGCTCGTCCCACATCAGTTCTGCGTTGCCGTGGTCTGCAATGATGATCGCCGTTCCCCCAGCACGATTGACGTTTTCTAATAGACGACCGAGACATTTATCGACCACTTCTAGAGCAGTCACCGTCGCATCCATTTGTCCTGTGTGACCGACCATATCGGGGTTGGCGTAGTTGATCACAATTAGAGAATAAACTTTCTTTTCAACGGCGGCGACGGCCACATCGGTTACAGCCTCGGCAGACATTGCGGGCGCACTGTCGTAGGTCAACACCATCGGACTCGGCACCAACTCTCGATCTTCACCCGGAAAAGGATCTTCTAGTCCGCCGTTAAAAAAGTAGGTGACGTGGGCGTATTTTTCAGTCTCCGCAGTACGAAGCTGGCGCAATCCGTGTTGAGAAATCACTTCACCGAGAATATTATTCAAATTTTGCGGCTCAAAGGCCACCAAAACAGGGAAATGGGGATCGTACTGGGTGAATGTGGCAAACGAGAGCGGTTGAATCTGTTGACGATCGAAGCTATTAAATTTGGGATCGACAAAGACCTGAGTGAGTTGGCGGGCCCGATCGGGGCGAAAGTTAAAAAAGATCACGCCGTCTCCCGCTTCTAGTGCGCCAGGGGCAATGCGGGTGGGCAATACAAATTCATCCGTTTTGCCTGCGTCGTAGGAGGCTTGCAGTACTTCCAAAGCAGAACGCCTATCGCCAGAGCCGTCCTGGGTCATCGTGTCATAGGCGAGTTGTACCCGATCCCAGCGGCGATCGCGATCCATTGCATAATAACGACCGCTGAGCGTTGAAATCTGTCCGATGCCGATACGAGCGATCGCGGCTTCAATCTGGCCGACCGCCTCCAATCCATCGTGGGGCTGGGTGTCTCGCCCGTCGGTAATCACATGCAGGCAGACTGTTTGAATGTTTTGTGCTTTAGCCAATTCAAGTAGCCCAAACAGATGAGTCAAATGAGAATGTACGCCTCCCTCAGAACACAAGCCCACCAGATGTAGCTTGCCGTTACTCTGCCGCACGTCTTCACAAACCTTGACTAACTTAGGATTTTTGAGCAGCGTACCATCTTCGACCGCATCTGAGATTCGCACCAGTTCTTGAGGAACGACTCGACCCGCCCCGATATTGAGATGTCCCACTTCTGAGTTGCCCATTTGACCATCCGGCAGCCCAACATCTTTGCCAGAAGTCCGAATCAACGTGTGAGGGTAGACTTCCCACAAGCTGTTCATCACGGGTGTGTTAGCGGCAGCAATGGCGTTCCCGTCTTTGTCTTCGCGATAACCCCAGCCGTCTAAAATAATTAGCACTACAGGAGAGACAGGCACCTGCGCCATAGTTGAACGCCCTTCCACTAAATATTTCTCCGCAAATGATACCACTGCAACTGAGACCCTTTAACGCCCAAACTCCCGACAAAGTTAATCTGTTTGAGGAGTAAAGAGTGGGTTAAGAAAGCGACAAGGATTGAACCCAATCGCTCAAGGCAATCTTAGCAATCACTAATAAATGGTTAAATTACAGACTGTCTGTTTTGTTTAACCTCTACCTTTGTACTTAGATCAGCGAGCCTTTTGCGTTTTCTTTGCCTTTTCTTTCTCTTTCTGTTTTTCTCGCTTAGATTCCACTTTTGCGGTTTTTTCGGCTTCGATCGCCATTAGTTTATTTTTCTCTTTTTCTTCAGCAATTTTATCGAGATAGTAGTGATAATCTCCCCGATAAAGACGCAGTTCTCCGTCTCGAATTTCGACGACTTTATTGACGGTTTGTGAGATGAAATAGCGATCGTGCGACACAATAATCACGCTGCCATCGTAGTTTTGAATCGCCTCTTCGAGCATCTCTTTGGCAGGAATATCAAGGTGGTTGGTCGGTTCATCTAAGATCAATAAATTGGCGGGACGCAACAGCATTTTTGCCAACGCAAGCCGAGCTTTTTCGCCCCCGCTGAGAGATTCCACTTTTTTGAACACGGTGTCTCCACTAAAGAGAAATCGACCCAACAGCGTCCGCACTTCTTCATTCGTCCACTTCGGAACTTCATCGTGAATGGTTTCGACAACGGTTCTTTGTAAGTCGAGTGCTTCGGCTTGATTTTGCTCAAAATAGCTGGGCAAAACGTTATGATCCCCTAACTTAATGCTGCCGTCGCTGGGGTTTTCCATACCCATAATTAAGTGCAGCAAGGTCGATTTTCCGGCTCCGTTGGGCCCCAAAATGGCAATGCGATCGCCCCGCTCGATCAGCAACTCAGCCCCCAAAAACAAAATCTTTTCGCCGTAGGTGTGCACGAGATCCTTGATGATCACCACTTCTCGACCACTACGAGGAGCCGGAGGAAAGCGAAAATGCAGCGATCGCACATCTGAATCAGGTGCCTCAATCCGCTCAATTTTGTCTAACTGTTTCTCGCGGCTCTTGGCTTGAGTACTGCGGGTGGCACTGGCCCGAAAGCGATCGACAAAGGTTTGCTGTTTTTCTAATTCTTTTTGCTGCCGCTCAAAGGCGCTCATTTGGGCATCCCGCAGTTCGGCTTTTTGGGCTAAGTAGGCGGAATAGTTACCGAGATAGGTGGTAGATACACCGCGCTCAGTTTCGACAATTTGGGTGCAGAGGCGATCGAGAAATTCCCGGTCATGAGAGACGATCACCATCGGGGTAGACAGCCCTTTGAGGTAGGTTTCGAGCCACTCGATCGTTTCTAAATCTAAATGGTTAGTCGGTTCATCCAAGAGCAGCAGATCGGGTTTTTGCAGAAGAATTTTGCCCAAACTCATTCGCATCTGCCAACCGCCACTAAAGGCACTGACTAAGCGATCGCCGTCTTCGCTCTCAAACCCCAGTTCCGGCATAATTTTCTCAATGCGAGACTCCAAGCCATAGCCGTCTAAGGCTTCAAACCGTCGCTGTAGCTTGTCCATTTTGTGGATCAGCTTATCTAATTCTTCTGGGTCAGCCGTCTCCATCGCATGGTGAACTTTGGACAGCGCTTCATGAACGTCGTTGGCTTCTCCAAAGGCTCGCCAAAATTCTTCTCGAACGGTGCGTGTGGGATCGACTTCAAATTCTTGGGTCAGGTAAGCGATGTGTAGACTCGCCGGACGAATCACCTCACCCGTCGTCGGCTCCATTTCGCCTGCAATGATCTTCAGCTGCGTCGATTTGCCAGCCCCATTCACGCCGACCAGACCGACTCGATCGCCGGATTTGACCTCCCAGTTAATATCTTTTAATACTTCGCCAGTGGGATAAATCTTACTGACGTGTTCGAGTCGCAGCATGTTGGGAGGCTCCAGAGGAATCGGTTGGGGAGGATAAACAAATCGTAACAAGAGATGGAGAGATTGTGAAAATCCTCTTTGCCGTGATCGATCTGAAACGTCCTCAGTCAATGAAACTCGCAAATGATATCGTGAGCAGGTGAATGATTAGTGTCTCTTTGCCATGTCAGCTTCCGAATTTCTTTCCGCGCAGTCGATCCCGGTTGAAAAAATTCAGTATGACGATCGGGGTCTGGTTCCTGCGATCGTGCAAGATTATCTTGATGGCACTGTCTTGATGATGGCCTGGATGAATGCGGATTCGCTACAAAAGACCTTGGAGACGGGCGAAACCTGGTTTTGGAGTCGATCGCGCCAGTCATTTTGGAACAAGGGCGCAACGTCGGGACACCTTCAAAAGGTCAAAGCAATTCGGTATGACTGTGACAGCGATGCTTTGTTGGTGACTGTAGAGCAGATTGGTGAGATTGCTTGTCACACAGGAGAGCGCAGTTGTTTTCATCAGGTGAATGGCACGATTACGCCGCCGCCTGCCGATACGCTGTCTCAGGTGTTTGAGGTGATCTGCGATCGTCGGGATCATCCCAGTGAAGGCTCTTACACTCGCAAGCTATTGGATGGCGGCGACAACACAATTCTCAAAAAGATTGGCGAAGAAGCTGCCGAAGTCGTAATGGCTTGTAAAGATGATGATCCCGATGCGATCGCCGGAGAAGCTGCCGACTTGCTCTATCACACATTAGTCGCGATCGCTTACCACAACGTCGATCTCAAAGCCGTCTATCGCAAACTTCAGGAACGCCGCCGATAAGATGACTCGCATTGGAATGAGAATTGAATAAGGTCGTTTACTGCCAAGTGACTTCGCCCCCTAAATCCCCCAGTCTGGGGAACTTTGAGACCAAAAAATTCTGGAATTCAAAATGGGTTTGAGCTTCAAAGTCCCCCAAATTTGGGGGATTTAGGGGGCTGCAACCCATTGAAACGAAGCCAAAATCAGCTAACCAGGCATATTTGGAAAATTTCAGGTTAATAAACTCGCGTTCCTTTTTCTCAGAACGGTCGGCGAGGGGACGCGCTAAATTTGTTGCGATCGAGGGCAAAGTCTCCATCCACAAATGCGCCTACTTCGGTGCCTGCTTCGTAGGTCATGTTTTTGCCCTTGAATAGCAGTGCCAGTGGGTTGATGATCGCCGCAACTGCAATGATCCCCCCTGACGTACCGCCGCCGCCTTCTTTACTGCCGCGCAGGGCCACCCGTTCACCGCTGACCAAGGTGACTTCTTTGATGGCGATCTCTAGTTTGCCTTTGCGTCCGAGCATTCCAGAGCGTTTGACATCGGTGACAACACCCTTGGCGCTGGCACCTTTAGCAATCACCACTGCATTGCTGATAATCACATCTTCTGCGACTTCAAACTCGATCGGGTCGTTCTTCTCCGCATTTTTTGAAGAAACGGTTTGCTTAAACTTGAGCTTGATTGGAGTACCATCGGCCAACCCAAAGGTCAGAGCCGGGGTTGCAGAAGCGGGAGGTAAAGGTTGTCGCGTTTGGCTGATCTTAATAACAGGAGTCGCATTGGCTATGCTCGGAAAGTAAGTCGCCATTGCGACAACATCTAACCCAACAAACAGCGCAGACATGACAACAAGAGCCTTCTTCATGGGTATGGTTCCTGAGAGTATGTAGAGATTGAGAAGTTTGGACAAAGTGCCGATCGAATCGACAAGATTTGCCCCAGCGATCGCAGACCCGATGAGATTTTGTTTGAACCAGAAGCCTACAGCAGACTTGAGAATAATCTCGGTTTTGTGTGCCCCCATAGTCATCACCGTCCAAACTTGCTTTTACGCCAAAAAGCTAACTTTCATTCAAAAACACTGTCAAGGTTTTCGTGAGAAACGATCGACAGCTTTATGGGTCAGACTAGGTTACAAAAATCGCTTTTTTAACTAAGTACAGAAACATTTAAAGGATCAACGCTGCAAACTCCTGTGTAGACCGATCGCAGGACTCAAGGATCTTCTTTTGCAGGAGTCGATCGCGGATAGCCCACTGAGTTGAGCGCTTCGGGTGTCCAATTGTCGTAGTAGTGGGTGGTTGCCAATCGAGTCGAGGCTTGCGTGAGTTTGGCGATCGATTGAATGGTCAAATTGAGAAAGGGGTCTTGTCGAGTCCGAACGCCCTGAATGTTAAAAGCATCGTCGGGGTGTCCTCCAAATGCAGTCAAGTCAAGTGGCTGAAGGTGTGTATTCAAACGATCGACTTGTTGTTGAAAGCGGTCAAAACTCGTCACCTGGCAGTCAGGATGGATTAACAGCAAAACGTCATGCTGTCTGGTTTGAGCAAATTGATGAATCATCTGCATCAACGGCGAAGACGACGTGAGATCATCCAATCGAAATCGCTGCACCTGAAAGTCAATTTTGTGGTGCAGCCGGGCCTGCTTGGCAAATGGACAAATCGGCAAACCTCCAAATACGGGATGTGGCTGCTCTAAAACATCCTGCAAATATTGAGTCATCGCAGCAATCACGCTCGCTGTTTCTGGCATTCAGCCTCTCCTCACGGTTGGACTTTGGACTTCGGACTCTGAACCTCGGACATTGGATCTTGGGCGTTGCTGAATCAGGGGGTGTGCCCCAAAGCGGCGGGAACCCCAAGGTTCAAAGTCCCCCAAAATTGGGGATTTAGGGAGCGAAAAGATGGACACTTCCCACAGATTCATCCCTTCAATCAGCAACGCCGGATCTTGGACTTTGGACAGAGCAAATTTTAGTTTAAGGTCTAAGGTTCAATGTGTAATATTTGACCTTCAACGCTCTCTGTTCACCGTCTAACGTCTTCTTCAATCCCCCGATTCCCCCGGACGCTCTTCGCTAAAATAGAATCTGTCCCCTGCCGAGCCTTTCCCTTGACTGCCACTTCTCCCAAAATTGTTCTTGTTGATGGTCACTCCCTGGCCTTTCGCTCTTATTTCGCGTTTGCCAAAGGTCGAGATGGCGGACTTCGGACTTCGACTGGGATTCCGACTAGCGTCTCCTATGGGTTTCTCAAAGCGCTGCTCGAAACGATCGACCTCGAACGCCCCGATTATCTAGCGATCGCCTTCGATCTGGGGGGAGCGACCTTTCGCCACGATGCCGATGATACCTACAAAGCCGGCCGACCCGAAGCGCCCGAAGACTTTATGCCTGACCTGGAAAACCTTCAGGAATTGCTCAAGGCGATGAATCTGCCGATCGTCGTCACGCCGGGATATGAGGCTGATGATGTGATTGGGACGCTGACTCGCAAGGCCAAGCAGGAAGGCTTTCAAGTCAAAATTTTGAGTGGCGATCGCGATCTGTTTCAACTCATCGATCCCGAAGAACAGGTGAAAGTGCTCTACATGAGTACGGTCTACGGCAAGGGAACTCAGCCGCCACGAGAGTTTGGCATCGCGCAGGTTAAAGACAAGTTGGGCGTTTTGCCGTCTCAGGTGGTGGACTTTAAGGCGCTGTGTGGCGACCCGTCGGACAATATTCCCGGCGTAAAAGGGATTGGCGAAAAGACGGCCGTGCAGCTTTTGACGACCTACGGAACGCTGGAAAATGTGTATGCGTCGATCGAGGAGATCAAAGGAGCCGTCAAGAAAAAACTGGAAACCGGAATTGAAGACGCTCGACACTCGCAATGGATGGCGCAAATTCATCTCGATGTGCCGTTGGAGATTGATCTCAAATCCTGTCAGCTACACGGGTTTGATGAAGCGGTTGTGTTACCTCTTTTCGAGAAATTAGAGTTCAAATCCTTTCTCAATCGGGTTAAAAAATGGCAACAACAGTTGAGCGGCGAATTTGTGGAAGACAAGCCTGTTGCCGAGCCAGATCAGCCGTCTGCTAATGTTCCTCGATTTGAGAGTGACGATCTGTGGTTTTTTAGCGCCGAAGATACCGAAAATGCCGAAAAGATCGAAGCGGTCACGATTTCACCTCAGATCATTGACACGCCCGAAAAACTGGCTGACCTGATCGAAATTCTGCAAACCTGTACCAATCCAGAAATTCCGGTCGCCTGGGACACTGAGACAAATTCTCTAGAGCCGCGAGATGCTGATTTGGTGGGAATTGGCTGCTGTTGGGCAGATCAGTTTGACTCGGTTGCTTACATTCCTCTGGGGCACACGTCGGGCGGCAATCTCAATAAAACCACGACCCTCGAAGCGCTGCGTCCGATTTTGGAAGGGAGTCAATATCCCAAAGTGTTGCAAAATGCCAAGTTCGATCGCCTTGTTTTGCGCTTTCAGTCTATTCATCTAGAAGGGGTCGTCTTTGACACGATGTTGGCCAGCTATGTGATCAATCCCGAAAGTAGCCACAAACTGAGCGATTTGAGTCAGCGCTATCTCAGTACCCAATCTCAAGACTACGAAGATCTGGTGTCTAAGGGACAAACGATCGCGGATATTCCGGTTTCCAAAGTCGCCATCTATTGCGGATTGGATGTGTATACGACGTTTCATCTCGTGCCAAAACTGCGATCGGAGCTACAGGCCCTTCCTCAACTGCATCGCTTGTTATTGGAAGTTGAGCAACCGTTAGAACCTGTGTTGGCAGAAACGGAAGCGTGCGGTGTGCGAATTGATCAGGCGTATCTCAAAGAATTCTCGAAAAATCTGGAGCAGGATTTACACAGCCTTGAGCAACGTGCTTATGAGTTTGCGGAGGAGAAATTTAGCCTCGGATCGCCCAAACAACTGAGTGAATTGCTGTTCGATCGCCTGGGACTCGATCGCAAAAAATCACGCAAAATTAAAACGGGCTATTCCACCGATGCGGCAACGCTTGAGAAGCTACAGGGCGATCATCCCGTCGTCGATTTGATTTTAGAACATCGTACGCTCTCAAAGCTGAAATCGACTTATGTAGACGCTTTGCCGACGCTGGTTCGACCCGATACACATCGAGTTCACACAGACTTTAACCAAACGGCGACTTCAACCGGGCGACTGTCTTCCTCTAATCCCAACCTGCAAAATATTCCCATTCGCACGGCGTTTAGTCGTCAGATTCGCAAGGCATTTATTCCGCAAGACGGCTGGCTGATGGTGGCGGCAGACTATTCACAAATCGAGTTGAGAATTCTTGCTCACCTGAGTCAAGAGCCTGTCTTACTAGAAACTTACCGCAACAATCAAGACGTTCATACGCTGACGGCTCGACTATTGCTTGACAAAGAAGAGATCAGTTCTGAAGAACGCCGTCTAGCAAAAATCATTAACTTCGGGGTGATTTACGGCATGGGTTCTCAGCGGTTTGCACGAGAGGCAGGCGTGTCTCCCTCTGTTGCCAAAGAATTTATCGAACGGTTTAACGATCGCTACTCCCGTGTGTTTGCCTACCTACAACAGATGCAGCGAGAAGCGATCGCCAATGGCTATGTCGAGACGATTTTGGGACGACGACGCTACTTCAGGTTTGCCAGCGAGTCATTACAAAAACTGCGCGGTCGAAAGCCCGATGCGATCGAGTTAAATAAACTTAAACTACGCGATCAGTTTGATGCGGGACTGTTGCGAGCCGCCGCCAACGCTCCTATTCAAGGCTCCAGTGCTGACATTATCAAGATTGCTATGATCCGCCTGCACGAGTTACTCAAAGACTATCAAGCAAATCTATTGCTGCAAGTGCATGACGAACTTGTGTTTGAAATCCACCCCGACGACTGGAGAAGCTTGGAGCCTCAGATCAAATCCACAATGGAAGACGCTGTGCAATTAAGTGTGCCGCTATTGGTAGAAATTCGTGCGGGACAAAACTGGATGGAGACGAAGTAGCAGAGCGTGGGAATTAACTGTTAGACATTGAACATTAGACATTAAACATTAGACTTCGGACAACAGCATTTTAAGCCTCTATTGGGTCTTTGCCTTTGAAAAATGATATGCAGAAAGATGACGGCGATCGATTAAATAAGGCTCATCAGGTTGGTGAAAGTAATCGAGAAATCTATGGCGATCGTAGCATCGTGCAATATTACACTCAGTTGAATTTGCTCCAGCCTGCCGAACAAATGATTCTAGATTTGCTGAAAGATCAACTGTCAACGATGAAGATGCTAGACATCGGAGTAGGCGGGGGACGTACCACTCAACACTTCTCTCAACTTGTAAGAGACTATGTTGGCATCGACTACTCCACAGAGATGGTTAAAGCTTGCCAAAAGCGCTTTTCAGCTTCTCCTCAGTCTTTGAAATTTGAGGTTTGCGATGCTAGAAATATGAGTCAATTTGCAGACAACTCTTTTGACTTTATTTTGTTTAGCTTTAATGGAATTGATTATGTTCCACAGAGCGATCGCTTGACAATTTTCCGAGAAGTTAGCAGAGTCGGTAAGCCAGGAGCCTATTTCTTCTTCTCAAGCCACAATCTCAATGGAATTGAACCAGAATTTAATTGGAGAAATCGAATTAAATTCAATCCTTTGGCTACCTATGTCAATCTGGTGATGTTGGCTCTACTACGCTTTTTTAATCGGTCGATCGAGCTTGATCAACTCAAGACTGCTCCTCATGCAATCATCAAAGATGAATCTCACAACTTTCGCCTCAATACTTACTACATTAGACCTCAAGCACAGATCACTCAACTAGAAATAGACTTTAGCAATGTGCAAATTTATTCCTGGCAAAGTTGTCTAGAAATTACTTGTGAAACTGAGTTGTCTTCTAATACAGATATGTGGCTTTACTACTTGTGTACAGTTAATTGATCAAGAATTACAGCAGATTTCAGGTTTATATTGTTGCTGGGTCTGCCCCCAATATTCGCAGTATTCTGATAGGGTCGCATCCGGGTGTTGCTCTACGATCAAGGCTAACTGAGCCTCACAGCCTGCTAACTCACGCTTCATCCCTCTCCCTTGCTTCCTTGGGTTGAGATGTCCTTCGACTTGTTGTTTGAGCATCTTCTGCATAAAAGCTTTAGTGACCTCAAATTGAGCTGCTATCTTCCGAACCGAGGGGCCGCCTGCTTAATTGCACAGACTTAAAACCTGCTGTATTTGTGCGAATGCTAGAAAGATTCGTCGATCGCAGGTTGTCGATCTTTGAGACAATCCTTTTAAGGTTAGAATTCACCAATGTCTCACTCTATTGCTGCCCGATCGCCCCATCCAGTTTTACAAGCAAAAGCCTTGACTCGTCGCTTTGGGGGATTAGTCGCGGTTAATCAAGTTTCTTTCAGCGTTAACACAGGCGAAATTTTTGGACTCATTGGCCCCAATGGCGCGGGCAAAACGACGTTGTTTAATCTGGTGACGGGGCTGGTTGAGCCATCTAGTGGACAAATGCTTTATCGAGGAACCGATATTTCTCGCCTGCGACCCCATCAGATCGCCCAAAAAGGAGTGGCCAGAACCTTTCAAAATATTCGCTTGTTCTCAGACCTGTCGGCTCTAGAAAATGTCATGATTGCTCGACATATTCACACCAAAAGCGGACTTTTTCGAGGAGTATTGGGGCTGTCACCTGGGCCGCGAGAAGAACAGCAAACGCGATCGCGAGCCAGCGAATTGTTGAATCTAGTCGGACTGAGCGATCGTGCCCAAGAAAAAGCCTGCAATTTTCCCTATGGCGATCAGCGTCGGCTAGAAATCGCCCGTGCTTTGGCGCTAGAACCCTCCGTCTTGCTGCTCGACGAACCTGCTGCGGGAATGAATCCGCCCGAAAAGCAACAGTTGAGTGACTTTATTCGCACGATTCGGGATCAGTTTGATTTGACAATCTTGCTGATCGAGCATCATGTGCCGCTGGTGATGGGGCTGTGCGATCGCATTGCGGTTCTCGATTTTGGGCAACTCATTGCGCTGGGCGATCCGGCGGAGGTCAAGCACGATCCGGCAGTGATCGAGGCTTATCTGGGAGGATGAACGGATGGAAAATCTGCCGCTTTTAGAGATTCAAAACCTGAGCGTTTGGTATGGCGCAATTCAAGCACTGCAAGCGATCGATCTGACCATCTACCCTGGAGAAGTAGTCACGCTACTTGGCGCAAATGGAGCCGGAAAAAGCACCACACTGAGAGCCATTTCGCGCATCGTCAACCCGCGTCAGGGCAGCATTCTCTATCACCGTCAAGAAATTACGCGGCGGCAGCCTCACCAAGTCGTCAAACTAGGAATTGCTCACAGTCCAGAAGGGCGAAGGGTTTTGACTCGTCAAACGGTGTTGGATAACTTGGAGTTAGGGGCTTATAGTCGAGCCGATCGCCTGGGCATCAAGTCAGACATTGAGCAGCAGTTTTTACA
The DNA here is from genome assembly GCF_052939495.1 of Phormidesmis sp. 146-12. NCBI lineage: Bacteria > Bacillati > Cyanobacteriota > Cyanophyceae > Leptolyngbyales > Leptolyngbyaceae > Phormidesmis > Phormidesmis sp. 146-12. Next base: position 38,185 of record NZ_JBJPHS010000040.1, read on the forward strand.
GTTTCCACGATTAGCCGAGCGCAAAAATCAGCTTGCAGGCACCTTGAGCGGCGGAGAACAGCAGATGTTGGCGATCGCTCGTGCCCTGATGAGTCGTCCTAAGCTGTTGCTTTTAGATGAACCGAGTTTAGGATTGGCCCCAGCGATCGTGCGAGAAATTTTCTCTATCATTCAAAACCTAAGAACCACAGGAATGACGATTCTCTTAGTCGAACAAAATGCTAATCTCGCGCTACAAATCGCCGATCGAGGTTACGTGTTAGAAGCTGGCTGCATCACCCTATCGGGGTGCGCTGAAGACTTGTTGAGCAACGATCGCATTAGACAAGCCTACCTGGGATAGTTTTTAGCAGTCGTAAGTTCAACTATCCAGGTAGCCGTCTTTCGGCAGACCTTTCGATTTCAAGCTCGATCGTCCCTCCAAAGCACTCTTTTACTCACCAAAGCACCAGGCGAATCCGATCAAAATTCCCAATCCTGTTAGCCAAAGGGGAACTTTTAGCGCAAAAACAAATTCTAAGGGAACTAGAACCAAAATTTGAGCAAGCGACAATCCTGCCAAGAGAACCACAACTAAACCGACTAAAGGCATCGTTCTTGTTTTGCTGAAGAATGACTTTGATCATAGATCGCATCAAAACACCAAAGCTGTCTGATGATCAGTCAGAGGTCTTTTTAGTTGTAGCAACCCTTCGTTTTTAATGCTCATTTGCTCAAGCTGGTTTAACTCTGAACGCTAAGTAGTTTCTCCGGAGCTATTTTCTACTTTGCGTAGTATTTATATTATTTCTATGTGAAATAAACACGGATAGAACTGTTAAGAGCAGTAAACTAAAAATAGCTAAGTTCAGAAAAAAGTACGGGCAAAAAGCCCACCTCAATAGACGATTCAAGCAATTTGTAAAACTTTTAGTGTGTGAGATAGTTGATGATGACAAATTTGGCTAAAAATCGATTTAAGTGGAGCAGTATCTTGGCAGGACTCGTTACCTTTGGAGCCGTTCCTGTTGGGGCACAACCCGCAAATTTTGGCACTCTAACACTCAATTCTGAAACTCGATCGGGAGTTTTGTCAGGCTCTACAGGAGGCTCAACTTCGCTGCCTGCGATCGTCAGCAATCGCGATCGTAATAATAATACATGCCTGGGATTTGCTGACCCCAAACCGGATCACACATTGGTATTACAACAGCCTTTTTCTCGACTGAAGTTGAGTATTAACAATGGAGGAAATGACACCACAATCGTCGTTTCTGGCCCTAATAACACTATCCGCTGTAGCAGTGATTCTGATAGTAAAGATGCCCACCTTGAAGATACGGATTGGCAGCCAGGCACTTATCGAGTTTGGGTCGGCTCGATCGAATCCGGTAACCGACGCAACTATCGACTAACTGTGCAGGGAAATTAGACCTAAAGCTTGTCGATCGCACATCAAGCCCACTCCTCGTCTACTCAAGTAAGGCGGGGATTTCTAGATTGAAGCACTTTTGAAACTTAAGCTAAGATCCGATTGCTTCCCCCAAAAGGCATAGGTTTTGTCGATTGAAACATCTCTTAAAGTAGACTGCTAAAGCATACCTGACGTGACTCTTGATAGAGCGAAAACTAGCGTGAGCACACTACATTCAGATTAAGGAATGAATCAGTTCGTGTAGATTGATTCTGCCCTCAATCTTTCACTTGTGGAGCGCAAAATATGACTGGGATTTTGGTAGATGCAAGTAGACTAAATCGTTTGACAACTGAGGAGTTAAAAAACGAAATTTTAGCGCTCACACACGACCGAGATGCTGACCCCTTAAACGAGAAAGTTCTGTTTCACAAAAACGAATTGTCTCCTTATTTTGAGGAATTGAGGCAAAGAAATCCTTATCCGATCGCTGCCGAACAAATCCCCGTCGTGTTGGGCGTGTGGACTCCCTACTGGTCAACCATTCCCTTTCATGATGCTTTGCCAGGTCGCATTCACGACGCTTCTTATCAGATTTTTGGCAACCGGGGCTACTATGGCAACATTGCTCGCTATGCGCCAGGTCATCAAGTCAAATTGCTCAATCGATTCTCTTCTTTTCTAGCGGCTTACGACTTTATGGTGCTGCAAAAGTTTGAGGTTAGAGAAGGGGAATGGTACATCCAAAATGTGGGAATCGAGCAGGCTTTCAAACGAAGAGAAGCGCCTTTGACAATCGAGAAAGCTGAAGAGTGGTTTAACACGGTTGTCCAGTCTCGTCTAAGCAATCAAAAAACAGAACTTCCTGAAACGCTGAAGTTAGAAAACTTAGACAAAAACACGGTCAAAAAGTTTGAAAAGACTTACCTGGCAACGCCAAAGTTTGAACATCTTTATGTAGATCACGACTTTCGCTTAGTGAAAACGCAGCGTGAAGCCAAACAAAGACCGTCTTATACGATCGCTATTCGTAGAAAATGAGATATAGCCGTCATAACTCAGTTGTGAGAATTTTGAAATAGTCCGTTTTTAGTGACTCGCTCTTGGCCATTAACAGAGGGCTAACCACTAAAGGACAGTCACAGAATTTTCAGGCATTGCTGAATCGTGGGATGAATTGCCTCAAAGCGGAGGGAAACTCAATGTTCAAAGTCCCTCACCTGTGGGGGATTTAGGGGGCGAAAAGATTGACACTTCCCACGTATTCATCCCTCCAATCAGCAACGCCAATTTTCACAACTCAAAAGGGATAGCGATAAGCTAATCGACTTTCAACTTGCACAAGCTAACTCTGCAACCCTTTTACAATGAAGAAGCGGGCTATCGATCTAAATGTCGATCAGCTTATTCACCAATTTGGATGCAGAATGATCGCTTCAGAAAATAGCTTTGATCTTCTGTGAGGTTCCTTGAAAGGAAAACTTAGTGATTGCTAATTTTGACGATCGCCCCTTGCTCAGACGGGTATCGACTTTGGCTTGCACTTTTGAGCAGGTTGACTCCTAAAATAAGCACCGTAATAGGAATGCCGATCGACACCAATCCTTTCAAACTGGCGTGCCCTTGTAGTAAGTATTGAGCGCTACTCGAAAGCCCAAACGCTAGACTCGTCAACCCAAACAGGCGAGCAGCAGGAATCAGAGCAGCAATCGTCAACACGATCGAAGCATACCAAGGCATCAACCAGGGCGTAGCGAACAACAACAAAACGAGCGTGACCCAGCCAATATCCTCGGTTAGATGCAGCGGTGTGTCCTCCCAGCGTCGGCAACTTCGCCAAAGTATCCAGGCATAAAACCCCGCAAATCCTGCGAGAGTCACCCGGACAACTCCCAGAAGAATAACCTGCTGTTGGGCAAGCGTCAGCGTTTCAGGAGAAAAAATTCTCACGAGATCTAGCCCAAACTTAGCGATCGTATGCAGCGACGACTGATATTGGCCAGCGACACCCGGATTAAGCAAACTGCTCCAGGCTTGAATTTCAGGAAAGGCAGTTACCGATAACAAGGCGATCAAGACTATTGAGAACACTATTGCGTTAATTAAGGCTTGCCAACGACGCTGACGAATCAAAAAAACAGCTACCAGAGGCATCCAAACTAATGGAATGGTTTTGGAGAGAAAGCCCGCCCACAATGCCACAAAGCTTCCCCAATAGTGCTGTCGCAGCAGACTGACTGCTAACACAATTAGACTCGTAGACACCAAAACATCTACGTGTGCAGAAGCAATCTGCTCCATCAACAATAGGGGGTTGATTAAGTAAGCGATCGTGACTTTATCGCGGCTCAAATTTCCTTGAGAATTCATCGGCAACGATCGCCAAATTAAGTAGCCGTTGAGAATATGAAATCCCAAACAGATCGCTTTGAAACTGTAAACGCTGAGAGTCGGATCGAGCGATAAAACTGCGGCCGATAGTGTAAAAAAGAACTGAGAAACAGGCCCATAGGTCGAGGTTTGTCCCCAATCCACAAAGGGAGACAATTCGGATACAAACACCCCAGCCCTCACCAAAAATGGGTTGGCATGACTCAGATTCATCAGCCCCGCATGGAGGTAAAGATAGACATCATTCCCCAGCGGATAAGCGATAAAAGCGAGTAAAAGAAAAGTGGCGGACTTTCGCAACAGGGTGAAGAAATGAGAGGGAGTCGTTGATCGCGAGTCGTCAAACAACCAGATTAGATAGAGAACTGCCAGCACAAGATAGGTGCCTCCGATCTCAATTTGGTTGGCCAGGCTCGAAAAAGTCGCAAATTTCTTTCCACCCGCCAAAATGTAGTGAAACTTATCTAACCCCAGATTAACGAGAGCAACGCTCAAATAAGTCGCGCAGAATAAAGCACTCGCCGTCAATATTCCTGCTTTCTTCACGTAGTTTTTTGAATAATTTTATATAAATATAACATCGGCCAACGTGACATAATCTGACCCGTGACAGAGGCTTATTTTTGCAGCAAATCGGTTAACTTTGGGAAGCGCAAAACGATCGATGGTAATCGATCGTTTTTTGAGAAAGCGTTCATCCTCTAGATACAGGGGCGATCGCTCAGATTCAGGTTCTTTTATTGAGAAATACAGACAGACGTGCTTAAAAGACGTGGGTGGCTGATTTTAGGAGTCGTTGCAACGATCGCAGTTTTGACGGTTTCCTATTTCCTGTTGGGTCAAAGTATTGCTGCCCGTCTGCCCCAAAGCGTCTGTGTCTCTGCCTACGAAGCGGGAATTCTCTGTTATCGACAACCCAAACTACTCTTTAGTCAGAAAACCACGGCGATCGCCACCAGTCCCAATGGCAAGCTTTTGGCCAGCACCAGCGAATCGACCATCTATCTATGGGATTTGCAAACCGAACGGTTTACCACGCTCAAAGGGCACAAAGATTGGGTGAGCGCGATCGCGTTTAGTCCCGATGGTCAAATTTTGGCAAGCGCCAGCCTCGATCGCAGCGTCAAGTTGTGGAGCCTCAAAACGGGCGCACTTTTGGCGACCTTCTACACTGGGCGCGTCACTTGTCTCACTTTTAGTCCCGATGGTCGCACACTAGCGACGGGCAGCCGACTTTCTAAATGGGCAGATGGCTCCTATAGTCGGATGGGCGTACAGTTTTGGGATGTAGAAACTCGCCAATGGATCGATAGTCTGGGAGATCAGCCCGTGACCGCAATCGCCTACAGCCCCAATGGAACCCAACTCGCGATCGGAAATCGCAAAACTCAAATCTGGCAGCTAAAAACTCAAAACCTTTTGCACACCCTCAATTCAGGTGATTTGACAGCGCTACTCTTTACCCCTGATGGCGAAGCGTTACTAACGGGCAGCAGTCGCATCAAGCAGTGGGATGTCAGATCGGGAGACCTGACACACACGTTCTCTTCGGGCGCATCTGATCTGGCATTGAGTCCTGATGGCGTGACGCTGGCCACCGGAACGGGTGGAACCGTGCAACTCTGGCAGCTCGATAACGAACAACTCTCTGGTATTCTACGAGGCTCTTGGCACAGTAGCGTATCGGTCGAGTTTGGGCTAGGAGGGCGAACGATCGTCAGTAGTGGCAGTGACGGCATTCGAGTGTGGCGACCCGATGAAGAATTGTGATAGCTAGAAGGCTTTGATTTGGGCTTGGGACTCTAGATATTAAACCAAACAGCCTCAAAGTTTCTAACGTCTTCTAGCGTCCAAGGTCTAGCATCCATTGCTTAATCTCCACCAAATTCTACATCTCCACTTGACACTAAATCTCAGCCTAAACAGTTACAATGCCCTGTGATTGGCGTAAGAGGCACGAGAGAATGCGGCAAAAAGATCGCCAGAAACGGGGCACTCAAGGATTTGTGCGATTCAAAAATCTGGGGCTGATTGTGACGGGTAGCCTGCTGGTTGTGGGGACGATGACCGCGATCGGCGTTTTGCGATCAGGCGATCAGTTCTTTAGTAGAGTGGGCACGCTGTTTAGCAATCCTCAGCCTGAGCCGAAGGTAGAAGCGCGATCGGTTGTTATTCAGCAGATTCGAGATGCCAGCGAGTTGACGACCGCGGTCTTCACAATGGAAGCAGTTGTGCCAACACAGCAAGATGCGACAGTGGGCGGCTTTGTAGTGGGGACGACAAAACTTCTCTACATTGCTTACGGAGAGGTGCGGGCGGGCGTAGATCTGAGTGCTTTAAAGCCTGAAGATGTGCAGGTTGTGGGGCAAAGGTTGAAGTTAAGATTACCGCCGCCTCGTGTGTTAGACAGCAAAATTGACGTAAATCGCTCCAAAGTTTACGACTACAACCGGGGAGTTTTGGGGTTGGGGCCGGATGTCGCGCCTGTGCTGCAAGACCTGGCCCAGAAGGAAGCGCTCAAAAAAATTCAGGCAGCGGCGGTGACCGACGGAGTGCTACAAAGAGCCAACGATCGAGCAAAACTGGTCGTCACCCAACTGGTCAAAGTGCCAGGAATTCAGGAAGTTGTCATTGAAACTCAGCAGCCAACTCTGAGCGATCGTTAAACTTAATGAGTCAAAAAATTTACTCAGTTCTGAGTGTATTGCATCTATTTAGAGAGTTTATACACTGAGTAATATTAAGGACTTTTCGATTCTAAGATTAAGTGTTTGTAGGTAGTCTTCCCGTTAAAAATTGAGAATTTCTTCAAATACCTGTTTTTTAGTCACTGGATTCTGAGAAGCGATCGTAAGATCATAAATTCGGGGATCACTCTATTGATAGGTGATCCCCAGGATTCGCCAATCTTAAAATTAATATAAACATTGCTGACACAAGGCATAAATACTTATCATAATAAAGAGGTCAACACAGAATAAACTTTCACGAAAGTCGCTCGACTAAGTAGTTTTAGATACATTTTTTGTTTTTGACAATCCAGATGGGTCATTTTTGGGTGAAATCGTCTTTCTCAAGTTCAAATTTTTGAAAATTGCTGAGGTTTAAAATGCAAACGGTACAAACAGTTCGGTGTCCAAATTGTGGCAGTCACGCCGAGCGTCACCACCTCGAAAGTAATCACCTGACCCGTACTCAGTGCCCTACTTGTGATTATTTGATGATCACCTGCGCGAAGACGGGCAAAGTGATCGAAGCTTACGCGCCTGGGATCTATGCGCGGCGGTGAGGGAGAACTTCGATGATCTGTTCCCCCTGTGGGGGTAATCCGCTTCGCGAGGAGGGATGAGAGAGTGCTGTCCCTCTGCCTCTTATTCTGTAATGTCTATGGTTCAGACTTCGATCGCTTTGAGATACCCGCAGGCGATCGCTTTCCCACAGCTCTTGACTCTACTGTAAATTCGGGGATCTCTTGCAGTTCGGTATCACTCAAGCGGTACTGTTCACAAACCAAACTGAGCCGAGTTCCGGTAGATTTGACCGCATTGACCGAGTGAGTTAAGTCGCCCTGAAAATGGACAAGCTGATTGACTTGAGGTTTGATCTGCCCAACTTGTTGCTTGTGATTTTGTAAGATCAATTCTCCACCCTGCAAGTCTGAAACTACCTGCACATAAAGAACGCTGACGATCGCAGGGGGCAGAATTGTCTTGCAATAAGACCGTAGGGAGCGATCGATATGAGGATCGACCCGTGACCCTTCTTTGAGAAGCAACGGATTGAGATAAAACGCATTGCAATCGGGCTGAAGCGCCAGGTCTAAATAAAGTTTGAAAAAGGGAAACATTCGCTCAACTTTTTCTTTTCCAGACTGTTGAAATACCACAGAAAATCCCTTTGTATTGACAAAATCACGATTCAAATTGTTAAGTGCAAAATAAGGACAAGCTAAAATTTCTCCACGAAGATCATTCAAGTAAGCAACCGGAAAGGCATTGGAGTGTTGGCGATAGTATTTCACAGCAATTCAATCAAGCGTTAAATGACAAAATGAGAGACGTTTACTTTTATTACATCTAGTTTATCAACCGTGTGATCCCTAATCTTGTGTTAGATTGTTGGTTAGGAATTATTTTCGGCCGTGTAATCCGTTTTTTAAGCGTTTCTCCGAATCTACTCTCTACATTCACTGATTCTGGAGATACTCCATGTCTATTTACGTTGGTAACCTTTCTTATGAGGTCACTCAAGACGATCTCACGCGGACTTTTGCTGAGTATGGCGATGTCAAACGTGTACAGCTTCCCACTGATCGTGAAACGGGTCGTCTGCGCGGCTTTGCATTTGTAGAAATGGGCACCGAGGCCGAAGAAACCGCAGCGATCGAAGCCCTTGATGGCGCTGAATGGATGGGTCGCGATCTCAAGGTCAACAAAGCTAAACCCCGCGAAGAGAGAGGATCTTCAGGTGGCGGAAGCTGGGGCAACAAAGGTGGTTCTTCTCGTCGTTATTAAGGATTAAGACCAAGAGCACTCTACTCTAAAGTCTTGGGGGTGGACGAAGAGTCTGCCCTTTTTTTATGGAGATGGGAGAGGTTAGATTTCGGATTTTGATTCGTGCCCTCTTACCCGGATCAGCCAACTTAATGAGGAAATCGGATGACCCAAGTGACTCCTGGTGAAAGTGAAGGGATTGAGTCCGTGTTACGCCGATTCAAACGAGAAGTTTCTAAAGCAGGCATCTTTCCAGACATGCGAAAACATCGACATTTTGAGACTCCGATCGAGAAGCGAAAACGCAAAACCCTCGCCATGCACAAACAACGTAAGCGGAAGTTTCGTTATTAGGTGATGGTCAAAAGGGCGGCTCTAAAATCTGATTCGCGAATCAAAATTCATCCTGCATTCCTCATCCCCAATTTCCTATGAATACCAAAGAATTCTTGAGTCGATATCACGCCGGACAACGAGACTTTAAAGACCTGAATTTGATGGCCGCAAATTTGAGAAATCTAAATTTGAGTGGCGTTAATTTGACTGGAGCAAACCTCACCAAAGCAAATTTGACTCGCACCAATTTAAGTCGAGCAAATCTCACAAATGCCATTTTGACCGGGACAAACTTAACCGAAACCAATTTAACTAAGGCAAACTTAACGAATGCAAATTTGAGTGATACCAATCTCAAGGATGCAAACCTAACTCAGGCTCATCTGCGCGGTGCCGTTATGCCAGAGGGTGAAAATTCTATGGTGAGCCAAGTGCAATCTTCCTTGATTGAGGACTCGATCGCCTATTGAGCGTCAGTTCGACAAAGGGGTTTCGCTTCGTTACCAGGCACTTCTGACTTCCAAGCCGCCAATTCTGGGAGACTAGCGATGACTCTAACCACCCGTCTTGGAGGCTCTCAACTGCCCACAGGCTGCGTCTGCTTCTAATCCACGGGGCCGCCGCACGCTCACCGCAACATGTCGATTTTTGAGCGCATTGACGAAGGTTTGGATGCGACGCTGATCCGGTTTTTGATAGTCAACTTCACTGATTGGATTGTAAGGAATCAGATTGACGTGACTCTGGAAGCCTCGAAGGTGATCGGCAAGCTCGATCGCATGGTCTTCGCAGTCATTCAATCCCGCTAACAGAATGTATTCAAACGTGACGCGCCGCCCGGTGAGTTTGACATATTCGCGGCATTCATCGAGGAGCGCTTCTAGCGGATATTGGCGTGCGCTAGGAATCAACTGTTCGCGTAGCGCTTGATTGGAGGCATGAAGACTGACAGCAAGGGTCGCTTGCAGGTGATGGTCGGCGAGTCGCTGGATTCTACCGGGAATGCCAACGGTGGAAATGGTGATCAGCCGCTGACCGATGCCAATGTCTTCGTTAATCGATTTGACCGCACCCAAAACATTGTCGCTGTTGAGCAACGGTTCGCCCATGCCCATAAACACGACGTTGCTGACTCGCTGCTGAAACACTTCTTGCACCGTCAGCACCTGGTCAACAATTTCGTGACGTTCTAGATTGCGCGTAAAGCCGCCCTTGCCCGTCGCACAAAAGTCACACGCCATCGGACAACCCACCTGCGACGACACACAGACCGTCAGCCGCTTCTCAGTCGGAATGCCTACGGTTTCGACAATTTGCCCGTCGCGCAGTTGCAGCAAAAATTTGATCGTGCCGTCAAGCGCCTTCGCCTGATAGTGAATCTTGGAGCGCCCGATCGCATAGTCCGCCAAATTTTCGCGCCACTGTTTGGGGAACACAGAAATCTCCGTCAGCGATCGCGCCCCTTTTTGATAAATCCACTGGTGAAGCTGCCGCGATCGATAAGCGGGTTGTTGATAGTGCTGCACCCAATCGGTCAGTTCTGCAACGGATGCGCCAACTAAGGGCTTGTAGCTGGCAGATGGCTCAATTTGCGGGATCACGGCGAGATCAAGATAAGGGGAATTCCTATTCTAAGCTGAGATTCGCGATCAACGGTTTCCAAATCGAGATGGACTAAAGAAGGCGCGATCGAACTGACCAAATTTGCTTAAGATTTATGAAGGTTCAATCAGTGGAACGCTCAACATGACAGTGAAACCGGGGTCAAAGTCCTCTTCAAGCTCATCAGAAAACTCATCAGAATTCTCTACGCCCACCGGGGGCGCTCTGGTGCAAATCGAGAATCTCAGCAAAACCTTTCAAGAAGGGGAGATGCAGAGGACGGTTCTCAATCAGGTTAGTTTGACCTTTGAGCCGGGAGAATTTGTGGTGCTGCTGGGTCACAGTGGTAGTGGTAAAAGCACTCTGCTCAACCTGATTAGCGGCATCGATCAGCCATCGTCAGGGATTATCAAAGTGAATGGCGTTTCGGTGACTGAGCTAGACGAACGATCGCGCACTCTTTTACGTCGAGACCAAATCGGCTTTGTGTTTCAATTCTTTAATCTCATTCCGACGCTGACCGTCTTAGAGAACGTGATGCTGCCTCAAGAATTGGCGGGGCGATCGTCGCAGGTCGCTCAACAGTCGGCGATGAAGCTTTTAGAACAGGTCGAACTCGCCGATCGCAAAGACACCTTTCCAGACAAACTTTCTGGTGGACAACAACAGCGGGTGGCGATCGCGCGTGCTTTGGCGCACAGTCCCCTTTTGGTGCTGGCTGACGAACCCACCGGAAACCTCGACGAAGAAACCGGACAGCGCGTTTTAGAGATTCTGCTAGATCTGGTTCGTGCGACCAATAAGACGTTGGTAATGGCCACCCACAATCCTGACATTGCGCGACGAGCCGATCGGGTGCTCAGAGTTCAAGATGGGCAGTTGACAGTCACTCAAGCGGGCGATTAGCTTCGCGAGTTCGATAAAACCGCTCACCAAAACGAAGTCTGCCCTCACAGACCAGAAAAGCGTTTTAACTTGTGTAGGTTTCGTTCTGATAGCCGCAAATTGATTGAACTTCTGGATTTATTGAATTCACCATCCTGAGAGCGACTCTGAGAGAATGCTTTAACCTGCGAAGGCAGATTTTGTTCTAATTGCAAATTCATTCGCCCGGTTTAATTCAATCTTCGACCCTTGTTGAGAATCATCCATTCACACGAACTCATGACCCTGAAAGTTTACGGAATTCCGACTTGCAACACCTGCAAAAGAGCACTTAAATGGCTGCAAGAAAATGAGATCGCATTTGAATTTATCAACACCAAAAATCATCCACCCGATCGAGCACAAATCACAAACTGGGTACAAACCCTCGGCAGCAAACCCATGAGAAATACCTCTGGGCAATCTTATCGAGCGATCTCTTCGAGTTACCCGCAAGGGGTCGCAGACGACAAACAAACCTGGACAGATGACCAGTGGATCGCCGCTTTTGCTCAAGATGCCATGTTGCTCAAACGCCCGTTGTTTGTCAGACAAGAGACTGCGCTGCTGGTCGGTTTTCCAGACAAATCAGAGCATTTGGAGAAGCTGACGCTTAAAAATTTATGACAAGATGAAGAAAGTTTTTGCGGGCAACACAGTCTGATGTCTTCAACTCCTTCATCGCTTGATTTACCCTTCCAACGACTCCGAGAACTGCGTCTGGCAATGCTGCACCTTCACAAAGCACTGCTCGACTCAGAGCGGGTTGTATATGAACAGTTTCACGGGCGCATCAAAACCAACGTCGAATTTTTTCAGCTTGTAACCGAGCACGAATGGTTTAATTGGCTGCGTCCCATTTCGCAACTGATCGTCAAAATCGACGAAGCCACCAGCGCCAAAGAACCGATGACGATCGCTCAAGCCAACCAACTGATCGACGAAGCCCGATCGCTCCTGCAACCGTCTCAAACAGGCACTCTGGGAGCGCGACAGCTTTATCGGGCCATTCAACGTGACCCCCAGGTGGCGATGCTGCAAGCTAAAGTTACCCAGTTGGTCAGCTAATTTTCTTTGGCAGGTTATCTAAAATTGTGAATTAATACTGGTGTAGACCCGATCGCATCTATCAGTCAGTTTCAACTCACAATCCCCTGGAGCAACTCATGAACCTTCCCACTTCTCAATCCGGCCCGCTTGATGTGGCGGCCGCGATCGTTCAGCGTCGAGCCATCAAAAACTTTAAGCCAGACGAAATTCCTCCAGCTTTACTGCGTCAACTGGTAGACCTGACGATCGCCGCTCCGAGTAGTTTTAATCTACAAAGTTGGCGAATTGTGTTGGTGCAAGATGAGGCTCAAAAAGCCGCCCTGAGTGCCGCCTGTTGGGGACAACCTCAAATCACCCAAGCCCCTGTCACCTTTGTGTTTGCTGCTGACTCAGATGCCTGGAAAGAAGACCGGACAGCTTTCTACGAAACGGCGGTTCAACTCGGAAACTTGACTCCTCAAGCGGTGGAATATCTGCAAGACGCGATCCCACAGTTTCAGTCCGCCCTGGGCGAAAAGAACCGAGAGTACGCCGTCAAAGATGCCATGATCGCTGCAACGCATCTCGTTCTGGCAGCCCAAAGCTACGGGTTGGCGACCTGCTTTATGAACGGTTGGGTCGAAGATCAGGTCAAAGCGGTGATCGGGGCAGCCGACCAGCCCAACATCGCGATCGCCGTCGTCATCCCGGTTGGATTTGCCGCAGAACCCCGCAAAGATCCGGGTCGCTACCCCGTCAGTCACAATGTCTTTGTCGATCGCCTGAGCAACCCCTACGGCGGCTAAACCTGCTTCCGCTCGATCCTTTGTAGAATGGCTCCAAACGTCTCCGTGAGGAATGCTGTGTCTCTTGCAAATCAAAAAGTGGTGGTCATTGGGGCGAGTTCTGGAATTGGGCTGTCCGTCTCTCATGCGGTCGCCCGTGAAGGCGCAAACCTGGTCATGTGTAGCCGATCGTCAGAAACGCTCAATCAGGCAAAAGCGACCGTTCTCGGCAATGTCGAAAGCTTTGCAGTCGATATGACTCAGGAATCTGAGGTGGTTCAATTATTTACTCAGATTGGCACCCTCGATCATCTGGTGATTACAGCGGCCGCTAACGAACTTGACCGTCGAGGACGATTGACTGAGTTGACCACCGAGCAAGCACAGCGCAGTTTTGATAAATTTTGGGGCCACTTCTACGCAGCCAGATCCGCCGCTCCCAAACTCTCATCGAGTGGCTCGATCACTTTCTTTTCGGGGGTGTCTGCCTTCAAGCCAGCAAAAGAGGGAATGGCGGTTTTGGCCGCAGTAAATGGAGCGATCGCCACCCTGGGACGATCGCTGGCGGTTGAGTTGGCTCCCATTCGTGTAAATGTCGTGGCTCCTGGTGTCGTCGATACTGCCGTGTGGGATAGCCTTCCCGAAGCCGATTACAATTCTATGCTCACGTCTATGCAGCAGTCGCTTCCAGTGGGTCGAGTCGGGACGGCGGAAGACATTGCTCAAGGTGTTATTTATCTGATGACAAATCCTTATACGACTGGCGTTGTTTTACCAGTTGATGGTGGTTTATTGCTCATGTAGTCTGATTCATTCCTAAACTCATTACTTTAGAGGTCACGATGCGATACAAACTTTTGGGACACAGTGGTTTACGAGTTTCTGAACTCTGTCTCGGCACGATGACGTTTGGTGAAGATTGGGGGTGGGGCGGCTCGTATGAAGAAAGTCGAAAAATGTTTGATGCCTTTGGCGAAGCGGGCGGCAATTTTATCGATACCGCTAACCTATACACGAATGGCACGAGCGAAAAATATGTCGGTGAATTTATCGCCAGCGATCGTGAAAAATGGGTCATCGCGACCAAGTATTCGCTCAATATGGGCAACGCTGGAATGAACGCCGCTGGCAATCACCGCAAGAACATGGTGCAAGCCGTCGAAGCGAGTCTCAAACGCCTAAATACCGAACACATTGACCTACTCTGGCTACATGCCTGGGATTCCACAACGCCCGTCGAAGAAGTGATGCGTGCCTTTGATGATCTGGTGCGATCGGGCAAGATTTTTTACATTGGCATTTCGGATACGCCTGCGTGGATTATTTCTCAAGCCAACACGATCGCGAATCTGCGCGGCTGGACTCCCTTTATCGGACTGCAAATCGAATATTCCCTCAAAGAACGCACACCCGAACGCGACTTGCTGCCAATGGCGCAGGCGTTTGATATTGGCGTGACGGCTTGGAGTCCTTTAGCGGGCGGACTTTTAACAGGCAAATACAACAAACCCGAACCTGCCGACGGACGCTTAAGCAATCCCAATATGTCTTCTCCGGTGAGCGAGCGCGATTTGAGCATTGCCCAAGAAGTGATTCACATCGCCGAAGCGATCGGGCGAACCCCTTCACAAGTAGCGTTAAATTGGCTGATTCAGCAAAAGTTGGGAGTGATTCCGATCGTCGGGTCGCGCAAGCTTGATCAGCTTAAAGAAAATCTCGCCTGCACCGAGTTTCAGCTAACATCAGAACAGCTCCAACGATTGAATCAAGTCAGCGCGATCGAGTTAGGGTTTCCCCACGATTTTCTCAAAAGTCCGATGGTACAGGACTTTGCCTTTGGAGGAAACCTGGCAAAAATCGATAACGTGCGCGTTTAACCCCATTTACTTGAGGAAAAAGACGATGAGCGATAGCGATCCGACCTCTGAATCCGTCATGACCGACGCAGTGTTGGCAGCCAATCTAAAAGCACAGCAAGAAAAAGGGCCTGACCTGCGGCAAGTTCACTCCAAAAGTCACGGCTGCGTCTGGGGAGAATTTACAGTGACAGAAACGCTACCAGACTCGCTCAAAGTCGGGATTTTTGCCAACGCTCAAACCTATCCCGCGTGGGTGCGATTTTCTAACGGATCGGAGCCTGAAAAACGGGGCAAACTGAAGAGCGATCGCGAACCCGATGCCCGCGGTCTGGCTATCAAACTGATGAATGTCGAAGGCGAAAAAGTTCTGGACGATGAAGAAAAAACGCAGGACTTTATCCTGTTAAATCATCCCGTTTTTTTTGTGCGAAATGTTCAAGGTTACATTGACCTGGCCAGAGCCAGCACCGATCCAGAAGTGGCCAAAGCAATGCAGCCCACGTTTGCAATTTTGCAGCAGATTGGCAGCAAGACGGTTACAAATCCGCTCCACATTGAATATTGGAGTACAACCCCCTATAAGCTCGGTAACCAAGCGATCAAATTCTCTGTAAAACCTCACACTTCAGACACAGGCGGCACGATACCCGATTCGGAAAACTACTTGCGCGAGGCAATGGTCGCCCATCTGAGTGAGCAAGATGCTCAGTTTGACTTCTTGGTACAACGATTTGTGGATGAGGAGAAAACGCCGATCGAAGACCCCATGCAAGAATGGAAAGCTGAAGATGCGCCCTACTTAAAGGTGGCGACGTTGAGAATTCCCAGTCAGGTGTTTGACTTTGAGGAGCGAAAGCGGTTAGACGAAGGGCTGTCTTTTTCACCGTGGCACACGCTGCCCGATCACGAACCCCTAGGCAGCGTCAATCTGGCTCGTAAGAAGATTTATCAGACGATCGCTCAAGCCCGCCGTGACACCATCCAGCAGCGCCTCAGAGAACCTTCTCCCCATAGCCAGTAGTTTGTGTGGGATCTTCAGCCCAATCGCTCAAATTTCACCTTGAGTCCATCTTTGGGGCGACGAGTGGGAATCAGCACCGCTTTGAGACTCTGATGGGGCGATAGTTTCCAGTGATAATTTCGCAAGAGGTGAGCGGCGACGAGTTTCATTTCAAGTTTGGCAAAGGCAAGTCCGATACAAATACGCGAACCGCCTCCAAACCCGATTAGACTAAAGGGCTTTTGTTTGGTGTTGTAAAAGCGATCGGGGTTAAATTGTTCTGGGTCAGGATACAGATCTGGCAAACGGTGAGTCAACAGAATCGAATATTGCGCCAGCCAGCCAGCCGGGACGTGATAGCCGTTAAATTCAAAGGGTTTGATCACACCTCGAAACCCGCCGCCTACAGGAGGATGCAGCCGTTCGATTTCATTAAAAACCTGATCCAGGTAGGGCATTTTGCTGATCTGCTCAACGGTCACATTTCCTGGTGGCTGCTCGTCTCTGGCTTGTTGCAAAACTTCGGGATGGCGACCAAGCTCTAGACAAAACCAGGTCAGCATCGAGGTGGTGGTTTCGTGACCTGCAAACAACAGCAGCATTGCCTGATCGCGAATTTCTTCTAGCGTCAAACGGTTTCCGTCTTCGTCGATCGCTCCGATCAACAAACTAAGCGCGTCATCGGTGGGGTTAGATCTGCGCTGTTCGATGACAGTGGTTAGATGGTCGAGCAATTTCTGACGAGCGGCGAGTCCCTTTCTGAGAGAACTTCCTGGCAGATTGCTTAAGCTAAATAAGCCATTCGTTAGTGTCGTAAAAAGCTGACTGAGGCGATCGCTTTCCTTTCCTGGATTGGTTCCCAAAAAGATTTGGCTGGCGATATCAAAGGTGAGCTTTTTGAATTCGTCGTACCATATGAATTCTTGTTGCTGCTCCCATTTTTGTAGATAGCGCTGAGTGATGTCATCCATGCTACAAAAGTATCGCGCCAGTGCTGCTCCATGAAAAGCTGGCATGATCAGTTTTCGATTGCGACGGTGTTCTTCGCCTTCTTGCACAAAGAGCGATCGACCCAGCAAACTCTTAAACGTATCGGGCCAGCCTTCTCGCCACGAAAAGTGATCAAAGTGACTCGACAGCAAAAATTCAACCGCCTCAGCACCCACCATAAACACAGTCGGTCTACCGATAATATGGCTTTTGAAAATTGGCCCATACTGCTGATAGCGTTTCTGCACAAAGTTAGGATCAAGGACGAATTGCAGCGTTTCGCCAATCAAAGGTAACCCAGTTTTTCCGGGGGGAAGAGGCATAAGTTGTCAGCTTCTTTGGAGAAGTACATAGACCATTAGACCATTAGACCTGAGTTGATCGCTGCTTTGAGCTTTTGAATTGCGGTGTGCTGAGTGTGTCCCTGCCCAACGATGCCATTTTCGAGACACCAGACCCTGCACTAACTACTCGCTGCACCGGCAGCAAACAGTTCAACCGTTTTGATTTGAATCTCCTGGTTACCTTCGCTGGTGTTAGTTTTGATCGGGGCTTGGCTCAAATGTCGATAAGGATTCCCTCAAACGGCTTGGCTGAAGTCTTACTCATTCAACATTCCATCGTCTGCGATCGCGCCCTCACTGGCGTTGTGTCTAGGTTCCTCGTTCATAGTTTTGCCTCTCTGATGGGGTTGCAGGACGGGCGCTGATGATCCGAATATTACTGTCGCGATCGCAGTGAACGACAAGAAGCAGTCTTTGCCCAGTGGAGTATCCCAAGATCAGAAAGCGGGATTCATTAAGCCAGGTTTTACTGTCAGGGTCTGGAGCGACCCCTTGCGGGTAACTCGAAGAGATCGCACATACAAGGATGCAACCGCGTCATACCATGCCTTTTCGTGTCACTTCTCTACGGCAACAAGTGCAGCGAGAACAAAAGCTGTTGTCTCTAACTTTACGCGACGTGGATTATTTCAAATGCTACAATGATTGCTATAGACATCAGGAAAGCGATCAAGCCTAAAGCCTCATTCCAGGATTTAGAAAGAGGCTTTAGGCTTTTGGTTGAGATAG
>NZ_JBJPHS010000041.1:0-55807 GCF_052939495.1 Phormidesmis sp. 146-12
TGGAATGACCTCAAACCCAGCAGCAGTCTCGCTTGTAAATTCTCGGAAAGGTCTATTGCAATCAGCAGCTATCTCAAGAAGTTGCTAATTGTTCGGTTGATCTACAACAGTCTCAAGAGAAGTTGATTGAACGCGAGCGTTTAGCTGCCATTGGTGAGTTTACCGCAATGATTGTCCATGAGGTGCGGAATCCTCTGACCACGATTGTGATGGGCTTGACCCATGCCCAAAAAGTCATGCAATCTGACAGCGATCAGCAGTGTCTTGCCCTTGCCTTGAGCGAGTCCCATCGTCTCAATCACCTCTTAAATGAAATTTTGTCCTATGCAAAACCTCAAATCTTGAACCGTTCAGCACTGAATCTTGATGAATTCCTCAACGCTCTCTTGATCCAGATTCAAGATCTCCCCGAAGCTGCTGAGCGCCAGACCAGCTATGTCAATGAGATTCCAAATATAGAAGTAATGGCAGATGCCGATAAATTGAAACAAGTTTTTCTAAATTTATTTCGGAATGCCCTAGAAGCGATCGCGGCTGATGAAACCGTCGATTGTTTTGTTAGCCCTGGGATTCGCTCAGACTCGATTTGTATTCGAATTCAGAATGGCGGTACTCCGATTCCGGCGGAACTGCTGCCTCAACTGACCTTGCCGTTCTGCTCAACAAAGCCTTCTGGCACAGGATTGGGTCTAGCCATTTCAGAGCGAATCCTCGTCGCGCATGAGGGGGAACTGACGATCGCATCTTCTAGTGCA
Organism: Phormidesmis sp. 146-12; assembly: GCF_052939495.1. Lineage (NCBI taxonomy): Bacteria > Bacillati > Cyanobacteriota > Cyanophyceae > Leptolyngbyales > Leptolyngbyaceae > Phormidesmis > Phormidesmis sp. 146-12. The sequence goes on from NZ_JBJPHS010000041.1 coordinate 756, forward strand.
GGCACGATCGTCAGTGTTGATCTTCCCGTGCTTTAACCTCGCATCCTGTCTATTTTCGCTCTAGGCGAACTTCAACTTCTCGCTCTACATATTCCCACTCTTTGCTAGCCCGCATTCGCACCAGCAATTGATCAAATGCTTGAGTATGTTCCGGCGCAAATTCAAACCAGGTGAGAAAATCAAATGGTTCTCCAAGATCGCGACAGTGAAACAGCCGTCGCGCCACCCCAGGCAGATACTCTAAACCTACGGCTGTATGATGAGACTCTTCTTCAAAAATCGCTCGCCGCTCATCTTGCGCCATTTCCCACCATTGAGCAGATTTTTTGATCGGAATGAGCACAGCGGAAATTGCTTCCGAACGATTTAGCCTAGGCTGAATTGCCTGAAGCATAGTCAGTTCATCCCGCTTAGCGTAGCGCATATTACTCGTAAAACTTTGCAGCACCCACGAACTTTTAACGGGCAATGTCACAACAGCTTCATTCACTACATTTACTCGTTCAACCCGTTCTAAGCTTGCTCCCCAGACACCTCGCACATCGATTACTTGCCATGTGCCTTGCTGACCACCGATAAACGAATACTTGTTATTCATCTTGTTCAATAACTTAGCAGCTTAGAGTCTTGCCTTAACAAATTCTAGTGCAATTCTACTGCTGCCGTAAATGTCTATCTATAGAAATTAGTTCTCAGGTAACTCTCATAGATCGCTCAGATTATTTTCAGCATGAAATTTTATACTAGCAATCAAATTAGAATTACGCCCACGTTGTTCTTCGGGTATCCCAGATCAAGTCACTCATTTGAACAGACTCATGGCTCATATTCTTTTAGTTGAAGATGAAGTTGCACTAGCTCAGTTTATTGCGCTTGAACTCGATAGTGAAGGATATCAGGTGAGTGTGGCTCATGATGGGATGACTGGCTTAACGATCGCACGGCAATCTTCTCCCGATCTTGCCATTCTAGATTGGATGCTCCCTGGATTATCTGGGCTAGAACTTTGCCGCCGCCTGAGAACAACGGGAAGCAAAATTCCGATCATTCTCCTCACCGCAAAAGATGAAGTGGAAGATCGCGTTTTAGGACTCGATGCGGGAGCGGATGACTATGTAACGAAACCCTTTAGCGTTGAAGAGCTTCTGGCACGAGTGCGGGCACATCTACGTCGAACTCAGGAAGCCAATGAACAAGTCTTGCAGTTTGCAGACTTACGACTTGATCTGCTGACTCACCAAGTTTTTCGCGGCGATCGCCTGATCAACTTAACGGTCAGAGAGTTCGATTTACTCGTCTATTTGATGCGGTCTCCTCAGCAGGTTTTTACAAAGGAGCAAATTCTTGAGAATGTTTGGGGATATGACTTTGTGGGCGATTCTAACGTGATTGAAGTATACGTTCGATACTTGCGATTAAAGCTTGAACAACACAGTGGAACGCGAGTGATTCATACTATTCGTGGAATCGGATATGTGGTTCGAGAGCCATAATCAGGAAAAAGATACTTATACTCGATTTCCCAATGCTGGCAGCGTTAATGTAAATTCTGTGCCTATGCCAGGAGTAGAATTGATAGAGATCGTTCCTCCCAGCTTTTCGACTAAAGTTTTGACGATCGTAAGTCCTAATCCCGTTCCTCCAGTCTCACGAGTTCGGGACGGATCAACGCGATGAAACGGTTCAAAAATTAATTCTTGTTGCGACTGAGGAATCCCTTCCCCGCGATCTCTAACTTGAAGAATTGCAGCGTCATCCACCTGAGTCAAGCGAATCAGAATCGGTGCATCGGGTTCAGAATGTCGAATCGCATTTTGAACCAGATGATTGAGAATTTGCATCAGATAATCTCGATGCGTTTGGACTCGAATCGGAAAAGGTGCGATTTCGGTTTGAAGATTGCCATGATCAAACTTCTCAGTCAGATTCGCAATGTCTCGCACAAACTCATTTAGAATTACGGGTTCCTGAGCGATCGAGATATCAAGACTTTCTGCACGAGCCAGATCGATCAGGTCTTGCAGAATCAGCGTCATTCTTTCAGCTTCTGTCGTTGCCATGGCTAGACTTTCTTGCTGAACTTGGGATAAATTTGGAATACGTTGTGGCACACGTTGAAGATAGCCGTAGACCAAACTCAACGGCGATCGAAGTTCGTGTGCAACATTACTGACAAATTGGCGCTGTTGGTGTCTGACGGCTGCCCGTTGTCTCAACATCTCATTCCAAGCCTGCGCTAAAACTCGAACTTCAGTGGGGGCATAACGCGCATTAAATGAATCCGACTGAGCCTCAGTTGACGTGGTTTTGACCCAGTGCTTAAACTGATGTAAAGGACGCAGCAAGAGCCAAATCATGCCCAAAACTGCGACGACCATCGCGCTGATCACAATGAAGCTGAGTGACACTAATTGCTCTGCAATCCTGCGAAATTGGTCAGCACTCAGATCCTCTGAGTACATCATCAGCACCGTTTGGATGCTCCAATGGCTGAACATCCTGTAGCTGGTGAGAGCGATCGCACAAATGGCAATAACGCTGACAACGAGCCGAAATAGCAATGAGGTAGGATCAAAGAGTTTCCGCCTCGCTCTACTCCATCGACTTAAAACCTGACTCAGCGAATTCATCGAATTTACTCATAATGGAGACGATTAACTTTACGTTAGTCTAACATTTCAAAATGAACGAGTGATATGAATGGATGATTCTCCAAACAATTCAGAATCTTGGTCTTCTCAATATCGTCTAAGCTACACTTGCAGCCGATTACGCTCTGTTCTGGCACATCATCAGAGATTTACTGAGTCTAGACTGAGAATTTTCTCAACTTAGACTCAATCATCTCCCAGGCAGAGCTATAAAATCTTACTTAACTTCATTTGCCGAAAACTTGGGCACTCTTCCGGCTTTAATGGCAACGACGACATCATAAGTCGAGCAATAGGCAACGGTGACATTGTTGGCTTTGTTGTAGAGATTCACAACCATTCCTGCGCCCCCCGGCTGAATTCCAATTGGTTCTAAATCTCCAAAAAAGTAGCGACGCAGTTCATCGCCGCCGCCGAACTGCCCTTTGTGCTGAGTGATTTTGGTAATCTTTTGTTGAGCGGTCAAACCCGTTGCATCTTTCATGGCTTGAGCAGAAGCTTGAACAAGCTGAGGGTCGATCGCTTTGAGCGGACTATCCCAAACTGCAAGCGTTCCAGCCAGGATAACCATGGTTGAAGCTGTCGTTAGTAAAGAAGTAAGTTTCATCGTGGGAAGTTCCTATCGATTGATGGATGAATTGAAATGCTAGATGAGAAGATCAACTCAAGAGAAGTTAAGAGCAAGCCGTCTTCCTCATCTTTACAAGAGCATCTCAGAGCAACCTGAGATTTTTCTGAAACGGAACTAGGAGTTGTCTGAATTTATTCAGATGAATTTATCAGGAAAGATTCAGTTGGTTCTCAGGAACTCATGCAGCGGCGAAACTTGAATCAAGATTTCTCAGAGAACTCTTAGACAGCTCTTAGGGAAGTTACGTTCCTTTTGAAAGTTTTATGCAGGGTTCAATTGCTACTCAGCTATAGCTCAGAAACTTTATTGATAGTAGTTAGATTCCATCCTGAATTTGCTACTAGAGGCATTAATAGCAAGCCTTTCTAGACAGGGGATGGAACTCCTACGGCAGGGTATTCCTTTCTTGAACACTATGAATTTTTTGGATCTTAAACAGCTCCCTCCTAATTTGCGATCGGTGATCACGTATCAAGATTTATCACAGGGAGCGCATCTCTTTCACCAGAATGATGCAGTGCATTCTATCTTTGCTGTTTTGTCAGGTAGAATTCGGCTCTTCCTTGACACGGATGAAGGTCAATCCATTGAGCAATACCAAGTTCACGCTGGAGAATTTTTCGTGGAAGTTGCTCTATTCAAGGATGCTTATGGATGCAACGCGCTCGCAGAAGAACCAACACGAGTGATGGTATTCCCTAAATCAGAATTTTGGCGATCGCTACAGCAGGACTACGCTTTATTCACGGCATTCATGAGACATCTCACTCATCGATTACATCTAACCAAGGTAATGTTAGAGATTCGCGGAATGCGATCCACACGAGAGCGAATTTTGCACTATCTTCGTTTTATGGCAGATCCGACAACAAGAACCGTGCGGCTAGAACAGTCACTTAAACGAACTGCTCAAAGCTTGGGTATTAGTCCTGAAGGGTTTTCTCGTACTTTAAAACAACTGCAAGCAGAGGGAATGATCATTCGCGCCAAGCGAATCATTACACTCCATGAACCTTACGATCAAATTAGGTAGATAATAAATTGGCGTAGAGCCTATGGTTCAGACTCTACGCCAAGTTGAAGCTCTTTGATAGCTACCCTCTATGCTTGAATTGCTGACAAAACATTACCTAAAAACTGCGTTAACCTCGACTAGAAACTAGGAACTTGGATTCGGGCTGTCCCAATTGGGATGTCTCCCGCAAGCCCAACTCGTTTAGCCGTTACGCCATAGAGTAAAATCTCCCCTGCTTCTTGTTCAGTACGAATCCCGTCAATTTCTACTGATAGTGTCGTGCCAGGTTGAACAGGTTGATCAAAGGCGATCGTAACTCGCTCTTTACTCGCTGCAATCTTGGCTGGAATCGCTTTGCCCAAACTATCTGTAACCCGAACCTGATTGAACTTCGTCATTTGGGGCGGAATAGAAAGCCGTAAATCTTCCAACGCCATGCCAACCACCATGACTCGAATGACGTGATGGTTGTTCAATAAAGCAGAACTGCTAATAAAGGGAGCCGTAAAACTAAACTCCATTCTGTTGAATGCGGCGGAATCTACGAGTGGCTGCGTTGCTTGGGCTACGGGAGCAAGGGTTGCGGCTGCAAGAATAAGGGCAGAGAAGCTGCTGTAAATGAAGCGTTGCATGGATCGTCTCCAATAGATTAGGTGAATCAAATCAGCTAGGGCAAATGCCCCAAATGGCTTTCTGATGAAGGTTGAACAGCTCTTCTCAAAGCTCTTTAAGTTTGAGATAGTCACACGACGTAGAGATAGTTCAGATTGCGAGATAGAAGTCTATATCGTTAAGAGCCGTGTAGAAATCAGGTTGAAACTAGTTCTTATCTTGCATGAGGTTGCTGAGAATCTTCTGAGTAAGACCTGATAACTTCTACACAATTCGCTGAGAAAAGTCTAAAGTTCGGTTGATTTTTCTCGACGAGTCACCAGGTAATGATCGTAGGCCGCACAAATCCAAGCCCCTATCAACATAAAAACGTTCTTATCCCAATTCCCCTGATTATTTGGGATCAATCCATCCGGGCCGATTAGACCGAATGCTATGATAAAGCTAAACAGCATGAGCATCATGACAATTCCTGCCCATCGCACAAAGCGATTGATCACAAATAAGATGCCTACAATCATCTCGGTGGTCGGTAATAGATAGGCATAGGGAACGGCAAGAATCGCAGGGAGCGGACCAATCCCTTCAAATCCCCAGCCCCATAGCTTGAGCTTGAGTTGCGTTACCGTTTCAAAGAAGCCGCCTGGAGCATTGAAATAGAGGTAGTTAGCAATCCCAGACAGAATGAAGAAGATTCCCAACAAAACGCGCATTGTGGTGAGCGAAAGTCTGAATAGGCTGCGTTCTTTCCGTAAGCCACGTTCATTGTGAGTATCTAAAATCATGAGAGGTCTCCAAATTAAAGTGATGTGAAGGTTGTACAGAGATGTTGATCTCTATTTTTGCTGAAGTCGATTCAGCAATGCGGGAAGCTGGGTTGGCTGCAATGCTTGTTCAAACTGAGTCGGTTGAGCAGCCCGCCAGAGTAAAAGTCCACTACTTGCAACGACGATCGCAGCCGCAATATCTCCAACTCGCCTCAGCGATCGCATTGGTTTTTGAGTCTTAGACGCAAACTGCCCGTGATGCTGGAACAGTTCATCAGTGATCCAGCCTACTGTTGTTTTGAAGTTGTGAACATACACAGGCAGCAGTTCGAGATAGGTTCCATGCCGAACCAAATGACCAGCCCGTCCCGTAATCGGAACTCGATCGTAGAGGTTGGCAACGCTCTCGCCTAGTCCCAATTTCATTAAGGTGCCTCGCAGTGCGATCGTCGCAGGTTTAGGCGGCTGCCCCTGTGCGATCGCATGTAAGTTGTGTGCGATCGCTGCCCCTTGTTGATAAGCAACTTGAGCCGTCGCAGGTAGGGGGTTTTCTAACACAGCACAATCTCCCCCAACAAACACTTCGGGAAAGTCTGGAAGTTGGAGCGTGGGAGTTACACAAAGACGACCTGTGCGATCGCGCTTCTCTGGCGCAATCTCTAGTTGCTGAACCAGCGGGTGCAACCCATTTCCTGCCGTCCAAATGACAGTTGCAGTGCGAAGGGTTTTGACTTCTCGATTCTGCTCATACTCTAAAGTATCTGGAGAAACCGACTTAACAGTAACGCCTTGGATAATTTCTACAGTTACCGTTCGTGATAGAAGCGCGTTTTGAACGATTTCCCGTAGATGCCCATTGATGTCACCTTTGAGAATTTCGCGACTCCGATTCAGCACAATGATCCGAATCTCTTGCGGATTTCCATGCAATCGATCGTACCATTTGGGAAGTAAATCTGCGAGCGTTGCTGCCATTTCTAGTCCTGACGGCCCCGCTCCCACGATGGCGATCGTTAACCAGGCTTGTCGCTGATCATCACTCGCTTGAGTGGCGCGCTGAAGACAATTCCGCAACTGTCGCCTTAATGCGATCGCATCTTCTCCAGTCCGAAACGAGAAGGTATGAGCCTCAGCCCCTTTAATCCCAAAGTAGGTCGGAACACTTCCTAACCCCAAGACAAGATTACTATATCGATAGTAGAGTCCTGATACTAGTTTGATTTGTCGTTGCTCTAAATCAATAGTATGAATATCATCTTGCACAAACGTTACGCTATCACACTCAAATAAATCGGCATAGCGAGGCTGAACTTGAATATCCGTCATTTCGCCGCTTAGCAGTTCGTATAGCAAGGGTTTAAAGACAAACCGCTCGGCTCGATCGATGAGTACAATGTGCTGTGGATAGCGGCGCTGGCAAAGGTGCAACGTCGCAAATAGCCCTGTAAAGCCAGCACCCAAAATTACGGTTGGCAGAGTTGTTTCTCTCATGACGGTATCCTGCTGCATGGTGAAGCGCTCTCGTAAGGGAGGTCTGATGCCTTTTAATGATTGTGATTTAGAAGCAATAAGCAGAAATGATAAGTTGCTAAGAAGTTTCACGCATAAAGCTGATAGCCTGATAAGAAATGCCTCAGCTATTTCTCAGCAAATTCTCAGTTTGGCGAAATTTTCAGCATGGACTGTCTACAAGTTTGTTGGATAGCATTGAATAGATCGTTCATCGAAAATGGTTTTGCAAGCCAAGAGATGATATCTTGTTCGTGTGGAAAGACACGATCTCGAAGAGATATCTGCTGAGGCAGATCGCGCTTAGGGTCTACTGTCATGCCGATCATTGGCACTTGATTGCCCTCGACTCGAAGTTGGTAATGTAAGCTCATTCCAGCTTCTTTGGGTAAATCCCAACTCACTACAATCACATCTGGATTCCAGACTTGAGCGGCGATTAATCCAGTTCTAATGTCGTGTTTGACACTGACTTGATAGCCTTCAGCATTGAGTTCTAGGGCAATAAAGTGAGCGAGATTGATTTGATCTTCAACTAGGAGAATGCGCGTTTCCATAAAACACTGTGGTAGAAAACTCTATTTCATCATCATGTCCGACGAAGCTTCAGATGATCTGAAAACAAGCTTAGAACTAGCTGAAAACCAGTGGGATCATGCCGAACACGCCGTTTTTTGACTGCTTTGAGCTTGGCTTCAGATCTTAGGGTATGTTGAGACTGAAAATGAAAGCTTGTCTATTACCCAGAATCGTTATTTTTGTATGCGTGACTCTATCGACTTCTCGAATTTTGATCAATTACCGATTCAGCTACAATCCGTCTTGACTTACCAGGTTTTGCAGCCTGGAGAACACTTGTTTCATGCTGGTGAAGTCGCTGCGACCCTATATGCCATCAAAACTGGGCGAGTTCAGTTGTTGCAGTATACTGAAAGCGGTCAGGTCGTAAATCATTATCCAGTCATAGTTGGCGAAGTTTTAGCAGAAGTTATTCTGTTTCTAGACCGCTATACTTGCAGTGCGATCGCAGCAGAACGCACCGAGGTTCTCGTTTTTCCAAAGCAAGCATTTTTGGCAGCACTTCAGTATAATCCAGACTTTGCGACCTCTTTTATGGCGCAGATTGCCCACCGACTCCACACCACAAAAGTCATGTTGGAATTGCGGGGAATTCACTCAGCCCGCGATCGAGTGCTGCACTACTTGCGTTTTGTTATTCCTTCCGATCAGAAAAGCATCGTGCTGGAGCAGCCCTTGAAAGCGATCGCCTACGACCTTGGCATTAGTCCTGAATCGCTATCACGAGCGTTGACCCAGCTAGAAAATGAAGGCACGATCGAACGCGACAAGCGCAATTTGCGGCTAATTTAGTAGCCTGCACTACTGTATCATTTACATTTTGATGCAGCATTCATTATTAAGACAATCTAAAAGTTTGCCAACCTTGATTTGAATCAAGGACGCTTTCCTTGCAGACATCCTAAGCTGCTGTTATTGCTTTGCTCGCTCTCATTCTTGGAGACAACTATGAATTTTCAGAACACCCAGCTTGGTGGACGAAGATCGCGTGTTCTAAAATCTTCTCAATTGGGCGATCGAGACCCCCTGCGTCAGCAGCAGCAACAACTCGATCGCGGTTTGCAACAAGAAATCACAGCTTGCAATCGAGAACAGGAAGCGATTCAGGCAGAATTGGCAAATCGAGAACAACTGGCTGAAATCGGCGAATTTACGAGTTCAATTGTCCATGAGATTCGGAATCCTCTAACGACGATCGACATGGGATTGAACCATGCCAAAAAGAAGTTATCTTCTGCAACGGATCAACAACGACTTGCCCTGGCTCTCAATGAATCTCAGCGCTTGAAACATCTGCTGAATGAAATCTTGCTCTATGCAAAACCACAAGTATTAAAGCTATCAAAACTAAATATCAGTGCTTTCTTGACTGAGTTGCTCATCGACCTTGGGGAAATGCCGGAAGCGGCTGAACGTTCTGTAGAACTCACCCATCTACCGCCAGACATCTATGTTTTAGCGGATGTTAACAAGTTGAAGCAGGTTTTCATTAATCTAGTTCGGAATGCTTTTGAAGCCATTCATCCTGGAGAGAAAGTCAGTTGTGAAATTGTTGGCAGTTCTCATTCAGAGCAAGTTTGCCTCAATATCCACAACAACGGCGATCCGATTCCGCCAGAAATCTTATTGCAATTGACTACGCCATTCTGCTCAACGAAGCCTTCTGGAACTGGATTGGGTTTAGCGATCGTCAAACGAATTGTCACAGCGCATGGTGGAGAATTGACGATCAACTCCTCTACGGCAGGAATAACGGTAAGCGTTCAGTTGCCGACTATCCCGCAACCCTAAACTACTCTCGTAAACTATTCTCGCAGGGCATAGCCAACTCCTCGCACTGTATGTATGAGACGAGGCTCGTGATTTTCTTCTAGCTTCAGGCGCAAGTATCGAACATAGACTTCAATAATGTTGGAATCGCCCATGAAGTCGTAGCCCCAAACGCTTTCAAGAATCTGATCTCGTGTAAAAACTTGCCGAGGGTGACTCAGCAGGTACTCTAATAGATCAAATTCTTTTGCGGTCAACTCGATCGCTCTCACTCCGCGATACACTTCGCGCGTTTTACGATTCAGCTTCAATGTTTCAAACTGCAAGGTAGCTTCGTCAGTCTCTTGTGTCCGTCGCAAATGGGCACGCACTCTTGCCAGAAGTTCCTCAATGCTGAAGGGCTTGACGATGTAATCATCGGCTCCTGCATCTAAACCCGTCACTCGATCGCCAACTTCATCTCTTGCGGTCAACAACATGACAGGCACTTTACTCCCAGTGGCTCTCAAACGGCGACACAGTTCGACTCCGGTGAGATTTGGCAGCATCCAATCGAAAATTGCTAAATCAAGCGTAGCTTCACGAGCAAGAGTCAGACCAGACATTCCATCATGTGCAACACTCACTTGATACCCTTCGCTGGTTAGCTCTAGTTCAATAAATCGAGCGAGTTTTACTTCATCTTCAACAAGCAGAATGTGGGCACTCATGGTCGCTTTCCTAACGTAAATAACGTCAAAATGAACTGGCTGAACAGGTTTGACTGCTTGAAGTATAGTAGATTACGCCTGAAGTTCGGCTGAATTCAATCTGTAGGCTTCATAAATTTATGGTGTGAAGCTTCTCAGACAAAACTCAGCATTCTCTCAGGTTGCTGGGAAGGTGGATTCAACTTTGAGCGACCGCGATCGCATGAATTCGAGTCTGACGGTCAAAGATTACTCTCGGCTTCAATAAGATTCGGAAGAGTAGCCACAGCGATCGCACTTCTCCAGGCGCACATCGGCTTTTCCACTGTCCCGGACGGCAGAATAAGACTTCAACTAGACGACGTTGTTGGTTTAAATCTAATGCCTCAAACGTGACTCGTAAGGTGGGAAATTCGGGTTGTGGATTGCTGATCGCGACCTGTGCTTGAAGGTGGAAATTCTCTTCCATGATCTCGATCGTAATCGGTTGTAAATCGAGTAAATCTGGAATCCCTTTTTGAGTCAAAACGATCTCTGCTCCTACTTCTGAAATTACAGTTGTCATGCCCCAGAATTGTCGATCGCCAACTTGCAGCCGAACAGTTCGACGCAGTTGAAACCATTCATGGCGCGATGGACGAGGTGCATCAATCAAAATCAGCAGCGAAATGCTCAACATCAACAAGTTATAAAGGCTCCAAAACAAGCCCAAACTCAATCCCTTAAACTGTTCTACAATTTCAGATGAAACGTCAGGATGCGCCATTCCGCTCATCGTGTAAACGCCCAGATTCATCCACAAACTTAAAGCACTCGCGCAAAATAGCACCACTAACGGTAACGCTAATTGCCAATTGAAGGTAAAGCGATCGCTCGTTTCTCCTTTTGGTGTGACGTTGAATCCTTTAGAGAATGGATTGAGTAAGGTCTGAATCACGGTCAATGCTAAGGGAAAACATAAGACAAGCGAGTAAATATCGGCAAGCAGTGCAGAGCGCGATCGATGATTGAGCCAAGCCGTGGTTGTAAGCTGAACAAAGTAATAAGGGATGAAATAATACAGGGCTTCAGCCGTTGTGGCTCGAATAGGAATCACTCCTAGAAACGCATACGCTAGTGGAATCAATAGAAAGCCCAGCCGCGAAATGCTAGTAAACCAGTGCAGCAATCCTTCTAGATGGGCAAGGCGTTGAATCGGACGTAAGCCTCGAATGGTTAACGGATTTGCCTGAATAAAGAACGCTTGTAGCGTTCCTTGTGCCCATCGAATTCGCTGAAGTGCTTGTGCTGCAATATTCTCTGCTGCTAATCCGGCGCTGAGTTTCTCATCAAGATAGACCAATTGATAGCCACTAGCTGCAAGTCGAATTCCAGTAAAGTAATCTTCGCTGAGCGATTCAGTGAAGAAATCGCCAATTTCCGCTAATGCCGATCGACGCACGACAAACGAAGTGCCTGAGCAAATGACTCCACCTGCGGCATCGCGAAACGGTTGAATCTGACGATAAAAGACTTCCTCTTCGGGGGTGAGAATGTCTTCTAAGCCTAGGTTGTAAGCGATCGGATCAGGATTGTAAAACGTCTGCGGCGTTTGAACGAGGGCAACTTGCGGCTGTTGAAAAAAGCCGACCGTGCGACTGAGAAAGTTTTGAGTTGGAATGAAGTCTGCATCAAACACGACAATTAATTCGCCAGTTGTCTGCGCGATTGCATGATTCAAATTTCCGGCTTTGGCATGACGATGATCAGGGCGCGTTAAATACTCACAGCCTAACTCTTCTGCGAGTTCTTGAACTTGCGATCGCTGTGTGTCATCGAGTAGGTAAATCCGTTTGTGGGGATAGTCTAATGCCTGACAGCCAATGATCGTTCGCTTCAAAATAAAAGTCGGCTCGTTATAGGTGGGAATTAAAATATCAACAGTCGGTGTAAAAGTGTGGTTGAGAACATTGATTGAAGCGTGATCGGCTTCGGCTCTGCGATCGCGCACTCGCAACAAGAGCGTGAGTTGAATAATACTCCCCGCTAACATCAGCAATTCTAGAACAAACAATCCGATGCTAAAGACTCCATTTAAGGGTGTACTTAAATTCAACGTAGTGAGCGATCGCCAAAGCAAATATCGAATTGTCAGTACCAACAAAATGCCTACAACAAAGACTCGTGACCAGGGCTGAGGGCGCGGCGAGACTTTTGTAATCAGCAGCACCCCAAGCAACAATAAGACTGTCCAAAACAATAGATAATGCCCAACCATCATGGGCACTTCAATCCACATAGGAGGACTCTCTTGGAGCATATTAAGCTGTCGAAAAATGGTGCTAATCGTTCCTTGCCCCGCAAACCACGCTGCCGATATTGCGCCTGAACCAATGACGACACCGAGCATAACCCATGTGGCAACTTGAGGATATGCCGCCCGTTTCCAGCGCGAAACTGAGAAAAGCTGTTTGAACTGCTGTGATGTCATAAGGCTAAGGTAAGTTTCTGAACCGAATTCCCCTTCATTGAAACAGTGCAAGATTAATTTACACTGAGAAAACGATCGAGAAATTACAACTGCATCTTTATCTGAGAAAACGCTGAGTTTTAGCTGAGATTTTTTACTGCATAAACTCAGAAAACTACCAGGATTCGTTTAGATTCTCCTCAGCGATCGCGCTCATACTGGAGTCATCTTGTGCAACATATCTGGTCATCAGGCTATTCTCACCTTACAAAGAGAGCTTTTTATGGACTTTAAGGATGCTATTTTGCTGCTTCATCCCGTGATTGTCATTACGATCGTATTTCCATTGATGGGACTCATCGCCAATCGTGGGCTAAAAGTTCGACAGCGACGCTTACAACTCGTATCTGGTGATAAAAGTAAAGTGCCCCCTGTTGTTGGGCAAGAGCATGTTCAGACTGGGCACTGGCTGACAGTCGCTGTAGTCGGAGCCACGCTGATTGCATTGGCAAATGATATTTTTGGCAAGGTGATTGGTGAGCAACTTTGGAACACAAATTCGTTTCAGGTTGGATTCATTGTGCTGTTGTTTGGTGCGACGATCGCATCGGTCGCATTGCTCTATCAAGCCCAACAAGTCAAGTGGAGAGCCACTTTTGCAATTTTAGCTGGAATGGGATTAGTGATTTTGGGCTGCCAAGATGGTGTGTATCGCAAAACAGATCAATGGTACACTTCGCACTATTACTATGGGATTGCGGCATCGCTGTTAATGATATTTTCGCTGTCAATCCTGAAAAGTATTTACCAAGATCGGACACAACGCTGGCGAACCGTTCACATCGTAGTCAGTAGTGCCGTAGCGCTGCTTTTTCTAGGACAAGCCATCACCGGAACTCGTGCGCTACTCGAAGTGCCGCTGAGTTGGCAAGAATCCTACATTCAAAAGCTGTATGAACTCCAGTGTGATATCAAACCTTGTACCGTTCAATCTGCTCCACGCACGCCATAAGAAGCATTGCGAGAACCTGGTTTATTTTGCCAATCAAACCCTGATGAACTTAAAAGAATCGCAGCAATCTCGAAGCGATCCCCGCCAGGGTTCTCGCCAAACCATTCCGGGACAACTCTACCTCTGGCTGGCAGTCTTAATCTTCGGTGCTTCAAGTGCAGTTACGCGTAAGCTCACAGAAATTGGCGCTCAACACTTTATGGATGGACAAAATCCGATTTCCTTGTGCAATGTTTTGTTTGTGGGCAATCTGTGTGCGTTGCTGGTTCTGATTACACTTTACGGGCGGCAGTGGAATTTAGAAAATTTGAGGCGAATCTCTCAACGCGATTGGATTAGCTTAACCGTTGTAGCGCTTCTAGCAGGCGCGATCGCACCGGCTTTGATCTTTCAAGCTCTAGCATCAACGCCTGTGAATAATGTAGTGTTAGTTGGACGATTGGAGCCACCGTTAACACTGGCATTTTCGATCTGGTTTCTACAAGAGCGAGTCAGCCGATGGGAGACAATGGGCGCGATCGTTGCCTTAGTTGGCGTAAGTTTGACTATCTTCTTGCAGCCTACTTCTACTCTGCAAATAGGCATTGCCAGGATTGGAATCGGTGAATTATTGGCGGCAATTAGCGCGATCGCCTTAGCAATTTCAACGATCGTAGTGAAGAAACAGCTTTCTCAATTACCGTTAGGAATTTACGGGATTTTTCGGACGGCACTCGGAACCCTTGTCTTCTTTTTCGCTGCATTAGTGATCTATGGCAGTGACCATTTTAGAGGTATTTTCTCACCCTTTCTCTGGCAATGGATGCTAGTCTATGGGGCAGTCATTGTTGTACTAGGGCAATCGTTCTGGAATCGAGGCTTGAGAGCATCAATGGTCTCGACAGCATCGATTATCAGTTCATCGACTCCGATCATTGGGGTTCTCGCTGCCTACTGGATTCTGCATGAAGTACCGACTCAAGCTCAATATATTGGCGGTAGCGTGATTTTAATCGGTCTACTGCTGAGTCAAATTGGGACTTATCAAGCTCAAACGTCACTTAATCATCAATGTGTGCGACAAGTTGAGCAGATGAAAATTGAAGCCAGGATGGGATTTAAAGGAGTCTAAAAGCATTCATCGCAATTGCTCACTTTATCATCAACTTTATCAACAGAGGTCACGATGGAAACAGCAGATGTAATTGTGATTGGGAGCGGGCAGGGCGGAATTCCACTCGCTGCCGATTTTGCATCATCAGGTCAGAAGGTTGTTTTGTTTGAGCGGGATGCTTTGGGCGGAAGCTGCGTGAACTACGGTTGTACTCCTTCTAAAGCGTTTTTGGCGGCGGCTCATGCTGTCGGTCGCGCTCACCAAGCCGCAAAACTGGGTGTACACGCGCAAATAGAGGTAGATTTTCCGGCGGTGATGGAGCGCGTGCGGGGAATTCGCAGTCAGTTTAACCAGGGTTCTAAACGGCGGCTAGACAGTGCAGGAGTTAGAGTCGTTTGTGCTGAAGCTACTTTCACTGGAGAGCAAACGGTGAGCGGCGGCGGGGTGACGGTGCAAGCTCCGATCGTGGTGATCAATACAGGGACATCTTCTACCCTTCGTGACTTTCCCGGTTTAGCTGGAACCCCTTATCTCACAAACCGAAACTTCTTTGATTTACAGCAGCTTCCGCCTCGTTTGTTAGTCATAGGCGGAGGCTATATTGCACTGGAACTCGGTCAGGGAATGGCGCGTTTAGGCAGCAAAACAGAATTGATCGTGCGCGGCGATCGCTTGCTGGCTCAGGAAGAATCAGATGCTAGTAAGGTGCTTGCAGAGGCATTCGAGCGAGATGGCATCGGACTGCATTTTAATGTCAATGTTCAGCAAGTTCGTTATACAAACGACGTGTTTACCGTAACACTCAGTAATGGCGAAGTCGTTGATGGGGAAGCATTGCTCATTGCGATCGGACGCAAGCCGAACACTCAGGCATTGAATGTTACTTCAACAGGTGTGGAATTAGACTCACAGGGTTTCATTAAAATCGACGATCAGTTTCAAACGACTTGTGCTGGAGTGTATGCGATCGGGGATGCCGCGAAGCAGCCTGCCTTCACTCATGTTTCTTGGGAAGACTATCGCCGCTTGAAAGCGATTCTGTGTGGTGAACATCGGATGCGCCACGATCGAGTTTTGGGCTATGCGGTTTACACAGAGCCTCAAGTAGGTCGAGTTGGCATGACGCTAGAGCAGGCTCAGAAACAGGGGATGAATGCTCGTGAAGTAACTTTGCCGATGGCTCATATCGCGCGTGGGATTGAGTGGGGGCACGATCTGGGGTTCTATCGCATGGTCATCGATACGGATACTGATTTAATTTTAGGAGCAACGCTGGTTGGATATGAAACGGCTGAGCTAGTCCATGTCTTTTTGGCGTTGATGGAAGCTGGAGCGCCTTGGCAGATGCTTGAACAATCGGTTCACATTCATCCCACTTATGGGGAAGCACTGCCAAGTCTTGCCAGGCTACTGATTGGAGCCGATATGCCAACCTGTCCCAATATGTAAGGATAGCAATGACAACGAACTTGAATGTGGGCGCGCTCTTCGAGATACCCGCAAGGGGTCGCTTTCCAGATATTGAACTTCCCAACCAAGACAAAGAACTGATTAGACTTTCCAATCTGACGCAGCCGAGCTTAATGGATCGCTACATCGGCTTCACAGACGGTTA
Source organism: Phormidesmis sp. 146-12 (assembly GCF_052939495.1). NCBI lineage: Bacteria > Bacillati > Cyanobacteriota > Cyanophyceae > Leptolyngbyales > Leptolyngbyaceae > Phormidesmis > Phormidesmis sp. 146-12. The sequence goes on from NZ_JBJPHS010000041.1 coordinate 17,148, forward strand.
TCCGCTGATTCTCGTGTTTTACACGAGGCTTTTTCTGTCCCCGCGACCCCTTGCGGGTATCTGCGAAGCAGCGCGACAGCAGTTGCCGCAGTTAGTTCAGTTTCAGAGCGAACTCGCAGTGAACTATGGCAAGTTAATCACGGTGAGCGTTGATCCGCCGATCGTGCAAGCCGCCTTTCGAGCCGGGTTAGGAGCGCAATGGCACTTCTTAAGCGATGAAAACCGCGAATTGATCAAGCAAATTAATATTTTGGATGAAACCGGAGGAGATTAAGCTGAACGACATTTGGTTTGCAAGATCAGGCTGAAATCAAAGCACTGCCTTTGTTTTTGATTTTGCGTTTCCATTGAATCACCAACTCACCTTGGTTCAGGAGGCGATCGAGTAACGACGTGAGTTCTTCCACCGATTGAAATAATCGATGGGCAATAAACTCTTTGCATGAGTGCCAAACCAACTCAATTAAGTTGAAATCGGGACTGTAAGGCGGCAAAAACAGCAGTTTCAAATTCGGGAACTCAGCCGCAATTTGCTCCAGAATTTCCTGCTTTTTGTGATAGCTTGCATTGTCGAGGACTCACAAAACTTTCGGTCCAACTTGTTCAAACTCGGAATCTAAATTGCCTGCTGCTACCCACTCTTGCTTGACGAAGGCATTCAGTTTCTCAAGACTGGTATAGAAACTTCCACTGTTGCCTTGTTCGATGAAATAGCATTGACGGCGACGGTCATGATAGCGCAATCCACCCATCACGTTCACTCGTCCTCATCTGCGTTTTCCCGACACTGACTTGCGCGCTCCCCGTTTTCCCCATTGTTTGCGTCGAATCGTGCGGAGGCTAAAGCCACTCTCATCCCAGAACCACACCTGCAACGGGTTGGGTGCTGCGATTGTGGCGGCTAATTCTTGCTCCAATTGCGCCCGAAATGCCTGCCGCTGATGTGCATCTTGCTGCTCCTCTAAGCTAGACTTTGCCCAGAGGTAGCCGTACTTTTTTTGCTTTAAGATCCGCTCCACTTGCCGACTACTCAAGGCAATCTTCGTCGTCTTTGCCAGATGCGCCGCAAGTCGTGCGGTACTCCATCGACCAAACTCATAGCCCAATTCTGAGGGTGCTTGTTCCACAACCTTCAGCAACTGCTCAATGTATTCAGGAGTCGCTTTTCGATAGTTCCCATGCCTTCGTTCATCTTTGAGACTCTCCAGGTCATCTGGATTGCCCTGAATACACCAGTGGGCGACGCTGCGATATGAACAACCGAGAAATGCGCTGATGTCTTCATAGGTTTTGCCGTCGTTTCTCAATAGCAGCATCAATGCGCGTTGTCGCTGATGCGGGTCGGGACTCTCCCGCACGACGGTTTGCAGATTCTCTTTCTGAGTTGAATTGAGAAATGGTGCAATAGGCATGGGTCGCTTGCAGGTAAACGTTCAACTCCTATTTTATGCATTCTAGATGTCGATTAGCTTATGCGTATCGCGCTCAACCCTATACCTTTGTGCTACGTCCTGATCTCAGCATTCACAAAATCTATAATGGTTGGTTTTTTGTCGGTCGCCCCACGATCGAAGAACTCCAACAGGATTTACGGGCGGTGATGGAGACTCGATCTGACTATCGCTATGAGGCTTACGACACGCCAGACGTGAAGCAAGTTCGTATCCCTCAACAAACCTGGTTAGACGGTGCGCCAAGTTTAGGAAACAATGGGTTACCTGTGCTACAAGGCGTTGTGCGTTGGTTTGATCTCAAAGCAGGAAGCGGCATGATTGCCAGAGACGACGGGGGTGAAGATGTTTTCTTTAACTTTACAGCGATTCCAGGGGAGGGATATCGCACGCTACAAGCAGGAATGCAGGTCAGATTTGAGTTAGTAGAAGGTCGATATGGTTTAACAGCCTACAATGTTCAGAAGCAAAGTTAGAGGATTGGCAACTGAACACTCACACAAGTTCCAGAGCCATTAGACTGGATCAGGAATGCTCCCTCGTGAGCTTTGACAATGCGGTTGACGATCGCAAGTCCCAGTCCGGTTCCTTCTGATTTCGTCGAAAAGAAGGGCTGACCCAGTTTTGATAAAACTTCAGGCGGAATGACTTCACCTTGATTCCAAACTTGAATGCAAACACGAGAAGAATCTAAAATCTCGATTTTGCACTCTACAGCATCCTCAGATGGACTTGCTTCACAAGCATTGCGAACAATATTAACCATCACCTGTTTTAGCTTATCGCGATCGCCCAAGATCTTAGTGTCGTCGGCAGTATGAGTGAAATTAATCTGCTGTCCCTGGGACTCTGACAGTTCACCTACGACGGTTTGCAGCCAGTGATTTAGCTCCAATTCCTCAAGCTGTAACGTTTGAGGTTTGGCATACATGAGCAGTTCACGCAACAACCGATCGAGGCGATGGGCTTCACTCAGGGATAAGGCTAAACGTTCCTGGGCAAGTTCATGATGCAACTGTTTCTGAGAATACTTCAATCCCATTGTCAGGGTTGTGAGCGGATTGCGAATTTCATGGACGATCATGGCTGTAAATTCTCCGATTGCAGCTAATCGTTCTTGCTCCATCAGCTTGATCTGTGCCGCTTTTAGCTCTGCGGTGCGCTGCGCTACTTCTGTCTCAAGTCGCTCGTTGAATTGAATCTGGACTTGATAGAGATGATAGTTATCGATTGCGGTTGCTGCCCGTTCTGCAAAAAGTTCTGCGGTGCGAATTTCTGAGTGACTAAACTGGCGCGGAGAACGATGAAACGAGCAAATTGTCCCAATGGTTTCACCTTGCGCGGTTCGCAGTGGCACACCAAGGTAACACAAATATCCGTCTGGCACTTCTCCCACATCGGAAATTTGCCGCACATCCTCAACGGTCAACGTTTGCCCGGTCGTCACAACGGTATTGGTGACAGATCCATGCAGCGAGAAAAGCTGATCCATGCCCTCAAAGTCAAGACTACTGGCTAACACCTGCTCAAATCCATCCTGGCAGAGTGTGACTGTTGACCAATCGATCTGCAATAAACGGCTCACGCTCAGCGTTATTTCTTTCAGGTAGCTTTTCAGGTCGCCCGTCCGATAGCTGAGCGTTGATAGAGATTCTAGGATGCGTTGCTCTTGCTGCGGGATATCCATATTTGTATCACTTGAGACGCTCTAGAAGCTAACATGTCTGACGAGTCGTGCTTGGCAATTCTATCAATCTCACTTTGACTTTCCAATCAAACTACACCAAAAGTTAATATTGCAGTCTCCGTTGAGTCAATGTGGCGTTTTTTAATTGGTTACTCAGCAATTACTCAGGTTCGGCAATTATGCTATTCAATATAGGCAAAGAAAACAGCTTCTTACCTAAAATCATCGCGCTATTTTACAGAAGCTTAGTCTAATTCAAGCCTATTCAATTACCCATTGCGAGTAAAAGTTCATGCGCTGGCTGAGTAGACTTTCAAGAGTATTAGACAAGCGGAAGAGAGCAGCGTTCGATTTTGCCACATTTCAGTTTTGGCTGAGTGCGATCGCAGTTATGGTGTTTGCGATCGCAGTAGCAGTTTATCTGTTCCTGTGCCATCAAGAAGCTCAAATGCTGACTATGATGCAGCCAGAAAGAATGACAGTGAATCAGTTGCTGCTCTTAGTCAATCGATTCACAACACTGGGTCTACTCACACTGAGCGGCATGATGTTAGTCAATGTGATAGCAATCTGGATTGTGCTGAAACCAATTCACGAGTTTACCCAGTGGATAACTGATAGCACTAGTAAATCTCCAAAGTCATACAGTCCCCGCCACGCCCCTAGCGAACTCAAACAGCTTGCCCAGCACTGGCATCAGATGACTACACAACTCACTGCTGTGAAACATCAGCAACGCCAGTTTACAAACAATTTGGCCCATGAGTTACGGTCTCCTCTGAGCTTAGTTTATGGCTATCTGCAACGAACTCTAAAGCGCAGTCAGAGTCTCACCGAAGCTCAACAAGAAAGCCTAGCAATGGCAACTGCTGAAGCAGAACGAATCACACTAATTTTGCAAGACCTGATTGAACTTGCACGAGTAGAAAGTCTGGATTTAATGTCAGTTCAAGAACCCTTAATTCTGAATGAATTTGTGCGTGATATTGCCGTATGACTGAGCGGTTTGACCATCGATCGATTCAAACGGAGATGACTTCATTTCCAGTTCGAGTGCAAACGGATCGCGATGCTTTGAATCAATCAATTTATCATTTGATTCAGAATGCGATTCGGTACTCGACTCACAACAGCGCAATTGTCATTGGCGTGGATCAGATTCGTGATCAGGCAATCATTCAGGTTCGCGATCGCGGGGAGGGCATTCCTCTCTCCCAACAAGACTTAATTTTTAAACCCTTCTACCGAATTGATCCGTCTCGAACTCGCTCGACTGGAGGAACAGGACTGGGGTTAACGATCGTCAAAACCCTGGTTGAGCGAATGGGAGGAACGCTGTTGATCGATTCTCAACCCGGCATCGGTAGCACCTTTACACTGACTCTACCGATTTTAGAAACCTGCTCAAAACGAGCGAATCTCCGCTTCTAAAACTTTACCGTCCGAAATTGAGGATGGATCAACAAACTTCTGGGCCATTTGAATATGAACATTGCGTTTTGGAGTCTCTCGCGACTCGAAGAGTATCGCTGCTATTTAGGAGTTCCTCTGCGAACCACTCACAATGGCATCATCGGCACGATTTGTTCTTTCATGCACGAACCGCGTCAGTTCACCTCCGATGAAATCCGCACCGTAGAACTCTTCACAGAACGGGCGGCAACTGCGATCGACAACTATCGTCTCTATCAGCGACAGCAGCAGTTTAATGAAGCTTTAGAACAAGAAGTCGCCGCCCGCACCGAAGAACTTCGCCTCGCTCAGGTAAGACTGATTGAACGTGAACGACTTGCTGCGATGGGTCAGTTTGCTGCCACGATTGTTCATGAGGTACAGACTCCACTCACCACGATCGAGATAGGGTTGGGGTATGCTCAATCTGTTCTGCCTTCTGCTTCTGCTCAGGAGCGATTGGCACTGTCGTTGAGCAAATCTCACCGCCTCAAACATCTGCTAAACGAAATTCTGCTTTATGCTAAACCCCAGATCATGCAGCTTTCAAGACTGAAACTGGGTGATTTTCTGAATGAATTACTGACTCAGATTCGGGAGATGCCAGAAGTGATCGGGCGACGGATCGAACTGACAAATGCTCTACCAGATATTGAAGTTCCAGGGGATTTAGATAAGTTGAAACAGGTGTTTATTAATCTGTTTCGGAATGCTTTAGAAGCGATCCCTGAGGGCGATCTCGTCAGGTGTGAAGTAACTTGTGGGGCGAATTCAAATCAAGTCTGGATTCAGATTCATAATGGCGGCGATCCGATTCCAGCCGAGATTCTTCCCAAATTGACTGAACCATTCTGTTCAACAAAGCCTTCTGGAACAGAATTAGGACTTGCGATCGTCAAACAAATTGTGATGGCTCATAGCGGACAATTGACAATCACTTCGACGACCGAAGGAACAACGTTAGTGTTCAGCTACCTATCGAAGTATAACTTCGCGATCGCGTTTAACATAGCAGCGGAAGACTACTTGAGCTTTCTCAGCAAATTATTCAGAAAATCTCAGGTCGTGTTTGGACGATTCTCAGTCTAGAACCTTACTGTAGAAGCTAACCCTAATTGCCCTAATCTAAGGCTTGTTGCTCCTATGTCCACTTACACTGTTGCCCGTACCCGTTATTTGATATCTGGAGTTGTAATTGCATCGCTCACAGTGATTGCACTTCTCTCAATACTTCGAGTCACGCTGCCAGACTCTAGCCGTTCATCAACTGCGATCTCTTCGAGCTACCCGCAAGGAGTCGCGCCTACGATTCCCGATCCAGTGACTAATCTTTCTACCGTTACGGGAAAGCAAACCGCCGTTTTTGCGGGAGGTTGTTTCTGGGGAGTGGAAGCAGTATTCGAGCATTTGAAGGGAGTTTCTCAAGTCGTCTCTGGCTACTCTGGGGGAAGTGCTGCAACTGCCTATTATGAAATCGTCAGTTCTAGATTAACAGGACATGCCGAATCAGTGCAGATTACGTATGATCCATCACAGATTTCCTACGGTCAGCTTCTAAAAATATACTTTTCAGTCGCGCACGACCCCACCCAACTGAATCAACAAAGTCCTGATCATGGCCCCCAATATCGTTCAGCCATCTTTTTTACGAGCAATGAGCAGCAGCAGGTTGCACAGGCTTACATTGATCAACTTAACCAGGTGCGTAGTTTCTCAAAACCAATTGTGACCCAGGTTGTTCCTTTGCAGAAGTTTTACGCCGCTGAGGATTATCATCAAAATTTCATCGATCGTAATCCGATGCATCCTTATGTCGTCGTCCATGACTTACCGAAGCTCAAACGACTACAAACCCTGTTCTCCAGTCTATATAGACCCGTAGGTATAGAGCAAGCACCAACCCCAAAAACTTGAAGAGGAATCATGAATTTTCCCTTATTTGTGCAGTGCAAGATAGGTTAACTCGCAAGTTTGGCTTTAACTTTACCTCTATCTTTACCCCTTAGTCAATGTAGATGTTGGAGACTGAGGCTACACACCATATCCTTGGCAACTGCTTAGTAGAATTGTGCAGATTTACCACACAGTTGCCATTCTTTTAGATCTGTTGAACTTATTCAATCATCGGGAAACACACATGGCACTCGAAGGAAAAGTTGTACTGGTGACGGGTAGCAGTCAAGGAATTGGTCAAGGAATTGTCCTGCGATTGGCTCAAGCGGGCGCGAATGTGGTGATCAATTATCGATCGCATCCAGAAGGAGCAGAGGAAACTCTGGCAAAAGTGCAAGCCATTGGGGGGAACTGCCACATGGCACAATGTTCTAATGCTCAGGGTCACACCATTCAGGCAGATTTGGGCAGTGTTCAAGAGGTGCGCCAACTGATTGCAGAAAGTATTGAGCATTTTGGCAAGCTAGATATTTTGGTCAATAATGCTGGAATTGAAGAACACGCGCCTTTCTGGGAGGTTTTGGAAGCAGACTACGATCGTGTGCTTAACGTCAACTTGAAAGGGGTTTTCTTTGCCACACAAGCCTTTGTTCAACATCTGATTAAGACGAAGCGCCCCGGGAAAATTATTAATATCAGTTCGGTTCATGAGGATCTGCCTTTCCCTAATTTTGCAGCTTACTGCATTAGTAAAGGTGGACTGAAAATGTTAACTCGTAACCTGGCAGTGGAGTTAGGTTCGTTAGGGATTACGATTAACAATGTGGCACCGGGTGCGATCGAAACCCCAATCAACACACAGCTACTTAACAATCCACAAAAGCTCAACGCTTTACTTAGCAACATTCCGCTAGGTCGCTTAGGTCAACCTCAAGATATTGCTGCGCTGGTTGCATTCTTGTCTTCTTCAGATGCTGATTACATCACAGGCAGCACGTTTTTTGTGGATGGTGGATTGCTCTGGAACTATCAAGAGCAATGAGATCGGGATCAAATAATCCTAATTTCCTGAACCTCAAGTTAGCGAGAGCTTTCCCATTTTGGATCACAGTACACGATCATCTACGATGTTCTGATAACGTGCTTCGAGCAATTTACTTTAAAATTAGTTTTGTCTCCCTTTCTAACTCTTCAGTTCAACGTAGTAAATGACTATTTCATTGAGAGAACGTCAAATGCTAATTAACTATCGACTGGCAGAGATCGCCGACCTTACCATGCTTCTAAAACTTGTCCAGGAGTTTCATGAACATGAAAACCTGCCGTTTGATGAGACTGTCGATCGCAATGTCCTAAAACGTTTTTTAACGGATGCCTCTCTAGGACAAGCGTGGCTGATTTACCAAGAGGATGAAGTGATTGGCTATATCATTCTGACGCTCGGTTACAGCCTGGAATATCGAGGGAGAGATGCCTTTATCGATGAATTTTATCTCCGACCCCGACACCGTGGAAAAGGAATTGGTACGCAGACGTTAGTATTTGTGGAAGAGACCTGCCAAGTTATAGGAGTCCGCGCACTTCATCTAGAAGCGGATTCTGAAAATCTTGACGCACAGCGTCTCTATGACAGAACTGGCTATCAACGCCATGATCGCGTTCTAATGACTAAGGACTTGACAACTTCTTTGACAACAACACAAGAATTCTAGAGACTAACCGTCTCGACGTTTCTCAATCTCAAAATTCACAACAACTCGCTTTGAGAAAGCAGTGTGAACCAGGGTTCAATGTTGGGAGCAAGCACAACGAGATTGATGCTTTCCTCGTCGCTCAAAAACTATCAGATAACCCTAGTTTCCTTAGTCTTATCTGCTTCGATGCAGATCCTGATATAACGGGTTGCCTATCTTAATTTTTAATTCTTCAATTTGAGAGAGATAAATTATGCCTGCAAAAGTTGCCGTTAACGCTGAACAAGTTGTAATCAGTGATGGTTCCTCCTTTCTGGTCACAGCCCGTGATGGTTCAATTGATGACGATCGCGCTCAAGGATTCTTTGTCCGCGATACTCGATTGATTTCGTACTATGAGATTTCGATCAATCGCATTCCACTCCAACTATTAGCATCCAGTAGCATCAGCCATCGCGTGGCGATCTACACATTCACTAATCCGGCGTTATTAACTGTTGATGAAACCTTGCCTCAAGGGCGTTTAATCATTGCAGTTCGGCGTGACATTCTGGGTGGAATGCACGAAGACGTTGACATCACAAATCATCATCACGATCGCGTCAACTTTCAGCTAATGCTAACGATAAGATCGGATTTTGCGGATATCTTTCAAGTCAAAGGAAAACGCCTATTAGCACGCGGTCAAGTCGAAACGGTGTGGAGAAATCATATACTGACGACGATGTATCAGAATGATACCTTTCGCAGAGGCATCATTGTTGCACCTGATGGCGATGGTACGCTGCCACACTACGCCAACGGTCGGCTATTTTTTGACATTACGCTCGATCCCGGTAAAACTTGGCACACCTGCGTCAACTTCACGGCGCTTGTGGATGGAGAAGTGCTAGAGCCGATGCACACCAGTGCTGACATTACGGTGACGAAAGCCGGACAAATCATGGCAAACTTTGTCGATACTGCAACACAGGCACAGTCTTCTAATGTTGAGGTAATGGCGACTTATCAGCAAGCATTAATGGATATGGGAGCATTGCGGATCGAAGTCGAAGACAACGGGCAAACCTTTTGGATGCCAGCCGCTGGAATTCCATGGTTTGTTGCAGTGTTTGGACGTGACTCCATCATTGCTAGTTTGCAAACAATGGCAGTGAACTATGAGTTTGGGCGCGGAACGTTAGTTAAGCTCGCTCAGTTACAGGCAACTCAGTCCGATGATTGGCGCGATGCTCAACCCGGTAAGATCCTGCATGAAATTCGACAAGGGGAACTCGCACACCTACATGAAGTTCCACACACGCCCTACTATGGTACTGTCGAAGCTACTATTCTTTGGATTATTACGCTAGCAGAAGCGTATTGTTGGAATGCTGATCTCAAGTTGCTTGAAACCTGTCGAGTTCCGCTAGAACGGGCGTTAGCCTGGATTGATCGCGATGGTGATTTTGACGGAGATGGGTTTGTTGAGTACCTGACCCGCTCTAAGAACGGTTTGCGGAATCAGGGGTGGAAGGATTCGGGAGACTCGATCGTAGATTCCGAAGGTTGTCAGGTTGATCCGCCGATCGCGCTCTGCGAAGTGCAAGGCTATGTTTATGATGCGTGGCAAAGAGCCGCTAAAATTTACGACATTTGGGGAGATTGCGATCGCGCCAAAACACTGCGTCAGAAAGCAAAAGATCTCTATCAGCGATTTAACGATCGCTTTTGGATGGAGGAAGAAGGGTTCTATTGCTTGGGTTTAGATAGCCAGAAACAGCAAATTCGATCGATCACTTCCAATCCAGGGCACTTGCTCTGGTCGGGAATTGTACCACCAGATCGCGCTCGTCGTTTGGTCGCACGCCTCTTTCAGCCTGATCTATGGTGTGGGTGGGGAATCCGCACGCTCTCAGAGCAGAATCCAGCTTACAACCCAATTAGTTATCAACTGGGCAGCGTTTGGCCCCACGACAATTCAATCATTGCGGCTGGATTGAAGCGGTATGGCTATGACCTAGAAGCCAATCGAATTGCTGAAGCGACCTTTGCAGCAGCGAGTTATTTTGAGTCTGGACGAATGCCAGAGCTATTTGCAGGAATTAAGCGCACGCCAGAAAGGTTCCCGGTTCCGTATCCAGATGCCAACATTCCGCAAGCTTGGGCAGCCGGATCAATTTTCTTACTCATTCGCACCCTGCTTGGACTGTCAGCAGATGCTCCTAACCACCAATTACGAGTGCAGCCTGTTCTTCCAGAATGGTTGCCAGATTTAACACTAAACCACTTGGTTGTGGGGACTGCCAAAGTGAATTTGCGATTTTGGCGAGTCGGAGATCAAACCCGTTGGGAAGTGAATCATCTGGATGGCAGGTTAGACGTTTACGAGGGAGCGTCATGAACATATTACGTCGCCACTATCCTGAATACTTGATGGAAGCCGCCTGTCTAGCCATTTTCATGCTAGCGGCTAGTCTAATGACTGTTTTGCTGGAATATCCCCCTTCTCAAGTTCGACAAGCCATTTCTGATCCGTTGTTACGCCGTTTGATCATTGGGATCACGATGGGAATGACCGCGATCGCAATCATCTATTCACCGTGGGGCAAGCAATCGGGGGCGCACATTAATCCGGTAATCACACTCACCTTCTTTCGCCTTGGCAAGATTGAGCCGTTCGACGCACTTTTCTACATTGTGGCGCAGTGCATTGGGGGCTTACTAGGCGTTCTAATCGCAGCAAAGCTTGTGAAAGATGCGATCGCTCATCCCAGCGTAAACTATGCCGTAACAATTCCAGGCTCCACCGGAATTGGAACAGCATTTTTAGCAGAACTGTTGATCTCGTTCGGCTTAATGTTGATGGTTTTAATTACGTCTAACCATCCAAAATTGTCCCGGTTTACAGGTATTTTTGCAGGAGTTCTAGTCGCGATTTACATTGCGATCGAGGCTCCTTTTTCTGGAATGAGCATGAATCCTGCTCGTACTTTAGCATCAGCGATTCCAGCACAAAATTGGACAGCGATCTGGATATACTTCACTGCGCCACTGTTGGGAATGCTGTTAGCTGCCGAACTCTATGTGCGACTGAATGGACGGAACGCTGTGCGCTGCGCCAAACTTCATCATCACAACTCTAAACGCTGTATTTTTCGCTGTGGCTATCGATCGCAATGGCCGGGTAACGAACCTCTACCGCACGATCTTCTGACTCTCGATTGAAGAGCGAGACCATAGCATCCTCTATCAACCTTAAAGATCTCTGAAAAGATCTCTGAGCCTGCTCAATAAACTAGGAGAATACGATGTCTGAGCATTATGACATTATCATTATTGGGACTGGAGCGGGCGGTGGAACACTTGCACATCGGTTAGCTGCTACAGGTCAGAAGATTTTGGTACTAGAGCGGGGTGGCTTTCTACCCCGAGAAAAAGAGAATTGGGACACCGTAGCCGTTGTGCAGCAAGACCGCTACCACACTTCCGAAGTATGGCGCGACAAAAACGGGCGTGAACTCCATCCCGGAGTCGGCTACTTTGTGGGTGGCAATACTAAAGTCTACGGAGGGGCACTGTTTCGCTGGCGGGAGCGGGATTTCGATCAAGTGATGCACAAAGGCGGCATCTCGCCCGAATGGTCGTTGAAGTATCGCGACTTTGAGCCATATTACACGCAGGCAGAGAAGCTCTATGAAGTTCACGGGTCACATGGCATTGATCCTACCGAACCCACAGCAAGCCAATCGTATCCTTATCCTCCTATTCAGCACGAACCTCGCATTCAAGAGATTCATAATGCGCTGAGAGGCAAGGGCTTAAATCCGTTCTACTTACCTTTAGCAATTAAGCTTAACGAAGTCGATCGTCATTTGAGTGCCTGTATTCGCTGTAATACCTGTGATGGATTTCCCTGCTTGGTCGATGCGAAAGCAGATGCCGATATCAATTGTGTGCGTTCAGCAGAGCAGTTTAGCAATGTCACGCTGATTACACAAGCAAAAGTAGAACGGTTACTGACAAGTGCATCGGGTCGAGAAATCACGGCAGTAGAAGCTGAAATTGATGGAAAAGTGCGTCAATTCTCTGGAAGTATTGTAGTAGTCGCTTGTGGTGCGATTAATTCCGCCGCATTGCTTCTGAGATCGGCAAACGATCGACATCCGAACGGACTCGCAAACCAGTCTGATCAAGTTGGACGTAATTTGATGAAGCACCAGAATGGAGCAATTATCGGCATTAGCCGGAAAGAAAATCCCACGATCTTTCAGAAGACGATGGCAATCAATGATTTCTACTGGGGCGAAGCAGGATTTAACTATCCGATGGGGCACGTGCAGCTTTTAGGTAAAGTTAATGGAGACATGATTGCAATGGAGTCTCCTACGATCGCGGGAGTTTCTTTTCAAGAGAAGCACACCTTTACCGCTTTAGCCAATCACTCAGTCGATTGGTGGCTGACGGCTGAAGATTTGCCTGATCCCAACAATCGGGTGCAGGTGAAAAACGGCGAGATCGAGCTTGACTATACCGAAAACAACACGGAAGCCTACGATCGTCTATTGCATCGCTGGATTGAGGTGTTAAAAACGATTGGCTGCGGCGATCGCATCATTCCCTGTTCGTTCTATTTCAAGAAGAAACTTCCTCTGCAAGGAGTCGCGCATCAATGTGGAACCTGTCGCTTTGGAGAAGACCCCGCAACGTCTGTTTTAGACTCCAATTGCCGCACTCATGATGTGGATAATTTGTACGTTGTTGATAGCAGTTTCTTTCGTTCTAGTGCAGCAGTTAATCCGACGCTGACTATCATTGCGAATGCACTTCGAGTTGGGGATCACTTAGTTGAGCGCCTGAAATAAAACCTCGAATTCGGGCTGTGCTCAAGAGGATTCGATCGCGGCTGACGACTCAAATAAGCGAGGCAGGTAACCTCTGCTTCACTAGCAAGATCTTTCGCTCGTCCGCTTCATTCAATGGCGACTATCAATTCAATATTCAAGACAAAAACTCTAAAACTAGCTGATTGAATTTTTGTGGATACTCGATTGGACTCCAATGACCACACTGCTCAAAAAGTTCTAGTTGAGTGTTCGGGATAATTTTGGCAGCATTTTGAGCATGGCTCACGGGAACCATTGGATCTTGCCTACCCCAAATGACTAGAGTGGGAGCAGGGGTCTGAGTAGTAACGGAACAGAAACTCCCGTTAAGGCTGGGGAGCCTGCTGTATATAGATTTTGGATTGAAGGTAATCTCTTGTTTATCGAACCTGCCTCAACAATCGATTCACAGCATCCAGGTCAAAGAACTCCGAGTCAAATTCACCACCAACCCAGTCCAACATCGCTTCATGGTCTGAATGATCCGGCTGTCGAATCGCTTCCAGAAACTCGGCATAGCCCCACACGCCACCGCAGTCCTCCGGTGGACAAGCCCGTTTACCGGTTAAACAAACCGGATAGCGAACCTGCGGGTCTGCGGACAGCACTTTCTCTACTAAAATCTCATGTTCCCAAGAATCGCCCATGTCATAGGTATAGAGGAACTTAAACTTCTCTCGAGTTATGATCTGGCTCAACTTTACCCGTTGTTCGTCTCTGACATCAAAATCATATTCTGGCATGGGCTGACCATACTCCATTTCCCCAATTGCAAACGTGTGGAGGTGGGAATTTGACCATCCCATTGCTTCCTGAATAATCTGATGTAATTTCCCCAGTGTTCTCTCACTGGCAACTTGCACCCGTCTCCAAATTGGCGGACGAACATCTTTAAGTGTAATTTTCAGTTGATAAATGGTCTGAGTTGTGGATTGTTTTCGAAGTGCCATAGTTGGTTGTTTAACTTGAGAATTAGGATGCAATTGTCGATGTCGTTTGACAATGTCATTAACGGTGGTTTTACTCAAGTGCAACGCCTGAGCAATGGTGCGATAGGAACTGCCCTGCTCCACCATTTGTAATACCTGAGGAGCCAATCGATCTGCTCTCACCCGTTGTCCTGCCTGCCTCCCTAACTTCTGTCCGCGTGCCCTAGCAGCAGCAATGCCAGACCGGACGCGCTCACGAACTAAATCTCGCTCAAACTCTGCTAGAGATGCCATCAAATTCGCAATCAACCGACCTTGGGACGTGTTTAAATCAAATTGAATGCCCGTCTGAGCAATGAGAGACACCCCCCAAGCGTGTAGTTCCTGTAACGTTTGAATGAGGTCAATCGTGCTGCGCCCCCAGCGAGTCATTTCAGTTACTAAAATTGCATCAATCTTGCGGGCTTGTGCCATCACCAAGACCTTCTGTCGTTCTACTCGATTCTGTTTCGTGCCCGCGGCGGTCTCCTTCCAAATTCCTACAACTTGATAGCTTGCTTTGGCAGCATATTCCAACAAATCCCGCTCTTGTCGTTCACAGGATTGATCCGTCGTCGAAACCCGACAATAGATGGCAATTTGTTGTACCAATTAAACCCTCTGGAAAATTGAGGCTTCAAAGCCATACTGGGTGGTTCAGATCTAGTGTACCAAATAGCCTATACTCTATTCGGTACAGACAAGCGATTGAGTTTGGGAGAAGCTGAATGCCGGTTAGTTTTTTAACGGAGGCGCAGCGGCAGCGCTACGGATGCTATGCAGGTGAACCAACGTCGGAACAACTTGCTCTCTACTTTCATCTGGAGGACACAGATCGATCCCTGGTCATCAGGTGTCGAGGTCAGCATCACCGGCTTGGCTTTGCTGTGCAACTTTGTTCGGTGCGGTTTCTGGGAACATTTCTAGCAAATCCGATTGATGTTCCAAGCGGTGTCATTTCTCATCTTGCGAACCAATTGCAGATCAGCAATCCAGCCTGCTTATCACGTTATTTAGAACGTTCAAACACTCACTGGGAGCATGCCCAAGAGATTCGGCAACACGGTGGTTACCGAGAATTTAGTGACCAGCCCGAACGCTGGCGATTTATCCGCTGGCTTTATGGAAGAGCTTGGGTTGGGACAGAAGCTCCCAGCGTTTTGTTTGACCTGGCAACCGCTCAGTTGGTGGAGCAGAAGCTGCTTTTGCCAGGGGTGACCGTTTTAGAGCGGTTGGTGTCTAGTGTGCGAGAGCGAGTCGCCAATCGAGCCTGGTGCCAATTAGCACGGATCCCCAATGCCAAGCAGCAAAGTCGCTTAGAAGCATTGCTGCTCGCGAATGATAAGACTCGACAAACGCCCTTAGACCGCCTGCGTCGCTCCCCGGCTCGTTGGAGTGCTCCAGCGTTGGTGGATGCCTTGAATCGGTTGAGCCAGGTGCGTGAGTTAGAAGTCAGCCATCTCAATTTTTCTAGAATCCCACCGAGTCGCTTGAAAGCACTCTCACGCACAGCGTTGACCGTGCGGGCACAAGCTATCGCTCGGATGCCCGTTGAACGTCGCATTGCCACCCTATTGGCATTTGCTCATGAAATGGAAGCCATTGCCCAAGATGACATCCTGGATATGCTGGAGTTACTGGTCAAAGAGTTACTGGCAAAATCAGCACGGGATGGGAAGAAGGAGCGCCTCCGGACACTCAAAGACCTGGATGCGGCTGCTTTACAACTCGGTGAAGCTTGCACGATCTTGCTCAATTTAGATGAGGCAGAGGGAACTGTCCGAGAAGCGATTTTCACCCGCATACCTCAAGCAAAGCTGGCGGAAGCGGTTGCACTGGTAGAGGCACTGGCACGCCCACCGGAAGATCAGTATTATCCTGAGGTCATGGCACGGTGGCGACAGGTGCGGTTGTTTTTACCGCTATTGCTGAAAACCATTGATTTCCAAGCCAACAAGGCGGGGCAATCCATTCTGTCAGCGATTCAGTTTCTGAAATCAATTGAAGGGAAGCACAAACCGAATCTGAAGGCTGCACCGTTGAACATTGTCAGCAAAGGATGGGCGCGTTGGGTTGTCCTACCGACTGGAGAAATTGACCGTTGTGCCTACACATTCTGAGTTTTAGAACAGTTGATGGAAGGAGTGACTCGACGAGATTTATTTGTCATTCCCAGTGTGCGCTGGAGTAATCCTCATGCCAAACTCTTACAGGGAGAAGCCTGGGAAACAGCTCGTGCTCAGGTTTGCCGGACGCTGAATTTAGAAGCAACACCACAACCTGAGTTACAGAAGCTAGAACAGCAGTTGCATGAGGCATATCAAAGAACAGCTAACAACCTTCCTACTAATGCAGCCATCCGAATCGAGCGTGAGAAGGGACGAGATACTCTGTCCATTCGCAACCTAGACAAGTTGGAAGAGTCAGATCATTTGCTTGCCCTGAGACACCAGGTTACAGCGCTGCTTCCCTACGTAGATTTGCCAGAAGCGATTTTGGAAATCCATGCCAAGACTCAATTTTTGACTGAGTTTACCCATGTTAACGATGAGAGCATTCGAGCCGCAGATTTACCCATGAGTTTGTGTGCAGCGCTCATTGCCTCTGCTTGCAACATTGGGCTGCGTCCAGTGGTTCGTCAAGAGATTCCAGCCTTAGCCCGTCACCATTTGAACTGGGTACAACAGCATTACATCCGGGCTGAAACCCTCGCTGCCGCGAACGCCCGACTTGTGGATGCTCAACCTCAAATTCCCCTGGCACAGGCCTGGGGAGGAGGAGACGTGGCTTCTGCGGATGGGATTCGATTTGTAGTGCCAGTCCGGACGCTGAATGCAGGTTCCAATAGCAAGTACTTCGGCAGAGGTCGAGGCATTACCTATTACAACTTCACTTCTGACCAGTTCACAGGCTTTCATGGGTTGGTGGTTCCGGGAACATTGCGGGATTCTTTGGTGGTGCTGATGGGATTATTGGAGCAACGCACCAGTCTACGTCCCAGAGAAATTATGACGGACACTTCTGGCTATAGTGATATCGTCTTTGGGCTATTTTGGCTGTTAGGTTACCAGTTCAGTCCTCGGCTTGCTGATGCAGGAGAAGCTAGATTTTGGCGCTTGGATCGAGAGGCTGATTATGGAGTCCTCAATGGCTTGGCACGGCAGCGGGTCAAGACAGAGTTAATTGAGGCTTCTTGGGATGACATGCTACGGCTAGCAGGGTCACTCAAGTTGGGCACTGTCAGCGCTTTGGAAATTATGCGAGTGCTGCAACGAGGTGGCAAACCGTCTACGCTGGGCAAAGCCATTGGCGATCTCGGACGGATAGCAAAGACGTTATATTTGCTGCACTACGTCGATGATGAGTCGTATCGTCGCCGGATTTTGACCCAACTGAATCGGGGAGAGGGGCGGCATAATCTTGCTAGAACCATCTGCTACGGGCAGAAGGGTGAAATTCGCCAGCGTTATCGGGAAGGGCAGGAAGACCAACTCAACACGTTAGGGCTGGTTGTGAATGTTTTGGTGCTATGGAATACCTTCTATATGAATGCCGCATTACAGCATTTACAAGCGCAAGGGTTGGAGATCAATCTAGAAGACGTAGCGAGGCTGTCACCCTTGGCACATACTCATATCAATGTGCTGGGACGTTATCAGTTCGATGTATCTGAAGCAATTCAACAAGGAGGAAGTCGTCCACTCCGTAATCCCGGTGATCCGAAAGAGTATGACTATTAGAATGTCTTTCTGACAAGGGTTTCAGCCTTAACGGGAGTTTCTGTTTCGTTACTACTCAGACCCCTGACATCCCATTTGGGCAAGGTTTCAGAGCGTTGCCAGAATGGAAGGTAGGATGCTTCTAGTTCTGAAAGCGGAACTTTAACTCCTTTGTCGTAGAGGGTATCCAGTAGATGAACTATCGGAGCAATTCCCTTCCAGGTCATGTTACTTGCCCAACGGATTGCCGCATCGATTGAGTCGAGTACCGTCCCATTCCAATAGTTCTCAAGTGCCGCCCAACACCGTTCACGCACCTTCGGTGAGGCGAAGCCTACGGATTGTACTTGCTATGATACGGCGGACAGTAAACGAGGTGGATCTTCAAGTGCGTCATTTGAGCAAATTCCACGATGCGCTTGATGAACTGGGTACGGTGACTGCGAGTCGCAGAACCGCCATCTAAGTCAATGGTGAGTTCGTCGAGATGAGGGTATTCGGCTTGATGAACACGCTACCCATCACTCAAGCAGTCCACGATGAAATCACTGGTCTCGGCAAATTGCCCCAAGTCGATCGATAACTTGTCTGTTTCAGTATTGAGAATGCCCAAGGGAACCAGAACCGCACTCCATTCTCTATCAGGGTCATCCGCTTGCACGGGTTCAATTCCTCGGTCTTTGCCACCGCGAGAGGTGCCAATCTTCACTTTCGCGTTGCTATCGATAGACAGTCGCAAGGTTTTGGGATGCTCGTCTGCCGATTGGTTGGCGGCAAACACGTTCTCGAAGATCGCATCGGTTTCGGGAATCTTTTTCAAGGGTTTGGTTTTTTGTGTTTTTTTAAGCGGTATCCCATCCGATTGAGAATTGCACCGATAGTTTGACGATTCGGTAATTGAGCTTCCCCATAGCTTTTCTCATTCATCAACGCTTCTCGGACTGCTCTTGCACTGATCCGGGCATAAGCAAACGTCGATTGAAACTTGGGGTCGGCTTGCGTGTATCGTTCCACTAGCGAACGAATATCGGCTTCGAGATTAGGCAACTTCTCCTCACTTTTATGTCGTCCACGGGCGCGATAGTCATCCACACACCATCCCAGTCCGACGCTCATGCAGTCCGAGTTGCACACTATGCCGATTCCAGCCAAACATCGTTTCCGCTTTGCGGGCTGAACCGTCTAAGTAGTCTTGCGTCACCTTCGCGATGAAGTCTCGCTTGCGGCTACCGCTTAACTTTTGGGCTGCATCTTTGAGCGTTGCTTGAATCACTTCTGTCAACATCAATGCTGGTGATTCTAGCCTAGGGGACTGAGGCTGCATCTAGGTAACTCCTCTCATCCTCTCTAGAATGACTGGGATTCTATTTCTTGGCAAGTCCCTAACCTCCGCTTCACTACCCAGATCTTTCACCTATCTGCTTCGACGACGCTGGCAGCAACAACCGAATTGATCGACGCGCACTTAGCCCGAAATAAATTGCTTGAGAAAATCAATGAAAACTCGAACTTTGAGCGGAACATAAGCACGGGAGGGATAAACCAGCCAAGCAGCAGTACAAAACTCTGTCGCCGTCACAGCATAACTGGCAAAAACATCGACAAGCCTACCGTCTCGTAAGTCGTCTTCAATCAACCAGTTGGGGAGTAATGCCAATCCCATCCCTGCAATTGCACAGTGCTGAAGCGCGATCGCATTCGAGATAATCGTGTGCCCTTGAACAAAAACCTCGGTTTCTTCTTGATCGCGATTTTTGAATCTCCATCTCGATCGAAATCCTGCTAGTGGGAACAGCAAACAGGTATGGTTCTCGATATCGCTAGGGATTTTTGGGTGTCCTTTTTGGTTAAGATACTGCGGACTCGCACAGACAAAATAACGAGTTTGCATCAGTTGTTGGGCGATTAATGTCGAGTCTGTCAATAATCCGAGCCGGATAGCAAGGTCAATACGTTCTGTGAATAAATCGACAGTCGTATCGGTTAGAAATAGATCGACCGTGAGATCGGGATACCTCGATTTGAAGTCAGGCAGTAACGGGACAATGCGCTTCAGCCCAAAGGAAACGGAGGCTGTAATCCGCAATGTGCCCTTCGGTTGTCCAGATATATCAGCCGCAACATCGATCGCCTGCTGCATCTCATCGACCAACGGTTCAATTCTCTGAAAATACGCCATCCCCGCTTCTGTGGGCGATAGCTGTCGGGTTGTGCGCTGGAGCAGACGAATCCCTAGCTCTTCTTCTAAACCTGCGATCGCGCGTGATACGGATGAAGGATCAACATTTCGCTCTCGCGCCACAGCCGCAAAGCTACCTTGCTTCACAACATCCACAAAGGTTTGCAGGACAGATAATTCCATAACTGAGTGCCGAGGTTGAATCGATGAATTGCTGCATTATAAGCATTAATCTCTAAAATTTGCTGGATTCCATAAATTTTACGCATGAATTATGAAGTATTCGTGCAAATATTACATGAGAGAAGTTCAGAATTTTGTATTTATTGTTGATTCAGCAATGCCTATAGTGAGGTCATCTCGAAAGTTAAGTTACATCTCGTCTGACTCATCAGTGTAGTGAACGGTGCAGGATTTTTTCTTGCACTCAATGGATCGATTAATTTAGGGAGATATCTCAAAATGAGCATGAAAACAGTTGCGGTTATTGGTCTAGGTGCGATGGGTTCGAGGCTGGCTCATAACCTTCTCAATGCAGGTTACTCAGTAGTTGTACATAACCGCACAATCGAAAAAGCGCAGCCGTTAGTCGATATCGGGGCAACTTTTGCGACAACTCCCCGTGCTGCGGCTGAGCAAAGCGATGTGGTGGTTAGTATGGTGACGGACAACGAGATCTCGCGCCAAGTCTGGCTTGCTGCTGAAACAGGTGCAATCTTGGGATTAACGCCCAATAAAATTGCGATCGAGATGAGCACATTAACGGTGGATTGGGTTAGAGAATTGGGTGCAGCCATTGCCCAGAGTGGAGCAGGTTTTCTTGATGCACCTGTGATTGGTTCTCGCCCTCAAGCAGAGATTGGAAAGCTGATTTCGCTAGTGGGTGGACAAGCGGAAACCTTAACGCAGGTAGGATCTACTTTAACGGCGGCTGGAGTGGCAACGACTCATCACGTTGGATCTGTTGGTCAAGGCATGACGATGAAACTAGCGGTTAATGCTCTCTTTGGCATTCAAGTCGCAGCTTTAGCAGAACTGTTAGGGATGTTATCTAAAGATGGCATCCGTTCAGAAAAAGCGATGGAATGCTTGGGAGATTTGCCTGTTCTCAGTCTGGCAGCTAAAGGAGCCGGAAGTTTGATGGTGTCTCAAAATCATGTGCCGCTATTTCCAATCAATCTGGTCGAGAAAGATTTTCGCTACGTGACTCAAACGGCTCAAAGTTTGGAGGCAACGATCCCAACTGCCGCTGCTGTGAGGGATATTTACCGAACTGCGATCGCTCAAGGTCATGGCAGTGAAAATATTACAGGCGTTGTTCAGCTTTTTGTCTAAATCTCTCGCTCTCAGCAGATTTTTAGCTAGCTCTTATGGAAAAAACGCCTTACCGTTCAGGGGTATCTCATTTAGCCAGCCTTTAATGATAGTTAAGTTCAAAGTTTCTCAAGTCAGAAACCAGAGCGAACAACTAACACCGAGGAGATTGATCATGAAATTCCATACATTCATCGCAAGTGCCGCTCTTACCGTTGCCACGATCGCTAGCGCCCACTCTCCTGCGCTCTCCCAAGATTTCAAGAATCCTACTCATCCCAGGCTGTTTGAAGTCGGGACTGCTCAAACCCAGCCTCAAGCCGTTCAACCCGCAGTAAACGTGTCTCAGGCGGCAACTTAGACCGCTCAGATTAAGTCCATCGCTAGACAAACCTTCTTCTCGGCTGCTCCTCGCTTAACTTGGTCATCGACCTCGCAACAATCAGCCAGCACCCCGTCCACCTACCAATTCACAGTCTCACTGCCCGCAGATGCTGGACAACCGCTCAAAGCCATTACGATCGCTCAAGCTGAGAATCTAGAAACGATTCGATTTGATGTGAGCAACAGTAAGGCATCTACAGGAAATCACTACACTGCCAAGTCTGCGATTGCACTTGCAAGTGTTGGTGGACAACCTGAAAATTCTAAAGCCGTGACGATCGTCTTTGATCAGCCTGTACAACCGGGTAGCACAGTCACTGTTGCACTAGAAGCAAAATCAAATCCACAATTCGGTGGTATTTACGAATTTGGTGTGACTGCGTTTCCAGAAGGAGAAAACGGATTGGGGCAGTTTTTGGGCTTCGGTCGCCTCAGTTTCTATGGGGGCGAGGGCTAGAAGTTGTAACTTGGGCGATTCTGATGTTTCCCACTGGGATTGCTCAACTTTACTGCAACCATC
Organism: Phormidesmis sp. 146-12; assembly: GCF_052939495.1. Classification (NCBI taxonomy): domain Bacteria; kingdom Bacillati; phylum Cyanobacteriota; class Cyanophyceae; order Leptolyngbyales; family Leptolyngbyaceae; genus Phormidesmis; species Phormidesmis sp. 146-12. The sequence goes on from NZ_JBJPHS010000041.1 coordinate 39,274, forward strand.
ACGATGAAGAGACAATATTTTCTACTAGCTGGAGTCGCAGCACTTAGCTCAGTTAGTTTATCCGGTTATTCACTTGGAGAAACAGAAAACATGACGACATCTAAAGAAGCGTTTGAGGTGATTAAACCTGAAAACGAGTGGCGCGAGATTTTGACCCCTGCTCAATTTCGGGTACTCCGGAAGCATGGAACCGAGCGGGCAGGTAGCAGTCCATTGGATAAGCAGTATGATGCTGGAACCTACGGTTGTGCGGGCTGTGATTTACCTCTGTTTGCCTCATCCACCAAGTTCGACAGTGGAACAGGCTGGCCCAGTTTCTATGCTGCAATTGAGGGAGCGATCGGAACAACTACGGATCGATCGCTGTTTATCGCCCGGACTGAAGTTCATTGCCGCCGCTGCGGGGGACATCTAGGACACGTCTTCAAAGATGGGCCTGCTCCAACCGGAAAACGATACTGCATGAACGGCGTTTCCCTCAAGTTTATTCCAGCTTAATGCGATCGTGGTTGCTCATTTCTCAGCAACTTCTCATTCCGTCCTCAGCCTTTTATTAGCTTCACGGTTGATACTCCAAATGGGAACCTATTTTCTTGCAGGGAGTACGACAACAATGGCCAGTACAGAAGCACAGCGACTGCAAGAAGCATCGACTCGTCAGGCACACTGGCGCAGATGGGGTCCGTATCTAAGCGATCGACAATGGGGAACGGTGCGCGAAGACTATAGCCCTCATGGGACAGCCTGGGACTACTTCACTCACGATCAAGCGCGATCGCGTGCCTATCGCTGGGGCGAAGATGGATTGTTCGGCATTTCGGATAACCACCAACGACTGTGTTTTGCGATCGCGCTTTGGAACGGCGAAGATCCAATTCTCAAAGAGCGATTGTTTGGACTCAACGGTAGTGAAGGCAATCATGGAGAAGATGTCAAAGAGTATTACTTCTATCTAGACAATACTCCGACTCATTCCTACATGAAAGCACTCTATAAATATCCGCATCAAGCATTTCCCTACGCTCAATTAGTTGAAGAGAACCGTCGCAGAAATCGCCAAGAGCCAGAGTTTGAACTGCTAGAGACGGGTGTATTTGAGCAAGATCGTTACTTTGATGTGTTGATCGAGTATGCAAAGCACTCTGCTGAGGATGTTCTGATTCAAATTACGATTACGAATCGTGGGGCAGAAGCAAAATCGCTGCGTATTTTGCCGACACTATGGTTTAGGAATACGTGGTCTTGGAATGGCGTGACGGATAAACCCATCTTGCATGCGCAAACAGACAATGGCGCGAATGTGATTGAAGCAAGTCACCCGACGTTAGGAAAACGATGGCTCTATGTGCAGGGAAATCCTGAGCTTTTATTTACTGAGAATGAGACGAACTGCGATCGCATCTTCGGATGTCCTAATCCTTCGCCCTATGTGAAAGACAGCATTCATGAATATGTGATGCAGGGGCGCAAAGAAGCTGTCAATCCGGAGCAAACGGGTACCAAAGCAGCCGCTCATTATCAGTTCACGATCGAGGCTGGAGCAACTAAAACGATTCAATTGAGATTGAGTGATCTGCCCAATTTGATAGAGCCATTTGGTCGGGAATTCAGCACTTCATTTCTAGCAAGACAACAAGAAGCGAACGATTTCTATCAGCATCTTGTTCCTTCCACATTAAGTAAAGACTTGCAAACTATACAACGACAAGCCTTTGCTGGAATGCTCTGGAGCAAGCAGTTTTATCATTACATTGTGGGGGATTGGTTGAAAGGCGATTCTCATGCACCGCCGCGAGATCGCAAACAGGGAAGAAATCACGAATGGTTTCATTTCTACACCGATGACATCCTCTCAATGCCTGATAAGTGGGAGTATCCCTGGTTTGCCGCCTGGGATTTGGCGTTTCACTGCATTCCGCTAGCGATGCTTGATCCCGACTTTGCGAAGTATCAGCTTGATGTGCTAACGCGGGAATGGTACATGCACCCAAATGGACAAATCCCAGCTTACGAGTGGGCATTTGGCGATGTGAATCCGCCCGTTCATGCCTGGGCAACTTGGCGCATCTACAAACTTGAGCAAGAGATGTATGGACATAGCGATCGACAATTTCTCGAACGAGTGTTTCAAAAACTGATGCTCAATTTTACCTGGTGGGTTAATCGCAAAGATGTTGAAGGTAAAAATGTGTTTCAGGGTGGCTTCTTAGGACTCGATAACATTGGAGTATTCGATCGCAGTGCAATGCTCCCAACAGGTGGACACATTGATCAATCGGATGGCACTAGTTGGATGGGAATGTACTGTCTCAATATGTTAACGATCGCACTGGAGCTTGCCAAAACAAATCCCGTCTACGAAGATATTGCTACGAAGTTTTTTGAACACTATCTCTACATTGCTGATGCAATGAATCACATTGGCGATCGGGATGTCTCCCTCTGGAGCCAGGAAGATGGCTTCTATTACGATGTGCTGCACTTACCGGACGATCGCCAGATTGCCTTAAAAGTGCGATCGATGGTCGGATTGATTCCCCTATTTGCCGTAGCCATCTTGGAACCCCAAACGCTCGAACAACTCCCGAATTTTAAGAAGCGCCTGGAATGGTTTATCCAGAATCGTCCTGACCTTAAACGTAATGTTGCTTGTATGGAAACAACCGGGATGAAAGCGCGGCGATTATTCGCGATCGTTTCTCAAGACAAGCTCCAGAGCATTCTGCAAACAATGCTCAATGAAACTGAATTTCTGAGTGATTACGGCATTCGGGCAATTTCTAAACATCATGCTCAACACCCCTATATTTTTGATGCGAATGGTACTCAGTTTCGAGTCGATTATGAACCGGCTGAGTCTAGTAGTGGTCTATTCGGCGGCAATTCTAACTGGCGAGGTCCAATTTGGTTTCCGGTCAATTTTCTCCTCATTGAATCGCTCCAAACATTTCACCGCTACTTGGGAAATGATTTTAAGGTTGAGTGTCCGACGGGTTCTGGTCAACTGCTGAATCTACAAGAAGCCGCAGCAGAATTGTCACAGCGACTGATCCGAATCTTCCTTAGAAATGAGGCGGGTCAGCGTCCAGTTTATGGCGGAACTCAAGTCTTCCAAAACAATCCCCACTGGCAAGATTTGATTTTGTTCTACGAATACTTTCAGGGTGACAACGGCGCAGGAATCGGTGCCAGTCATCAAACGGGATGGACGGGTCTAGTTGCAATTTTGATCCAGCAATTTGGCGAATTTGAGCAACCAGAATTGCGGCAAGATACAGCCTAGATCGTGTTCGCCTCCGCTCAACAAGCAGATCTCGATTCTCTCATACAATATTGTCTCAAAATTACAGTATGGAAATTTTCCAAGTTAGGAGCGAGCAACAAGCCGATCGGTTGCGCTGGATTACTTTGAGTGCAGCAACCGAATTTGCGATCTCTGGGCACGATGTCATTCAAGGACTGACCCACGCTCAAAAAACGCTGCCCTGCCAATATCTGTACGACGATCGCGGTTCTGCACTCTTTGAGCAAATTTGCGATCTGCCAGAGTACTATCCCACCCGAACTGAGCAAGCCATTTTAGAAGCTTGTGCGTCAGAAGTTGCTCAATTGACTGGCGCTTGCGAATTAGTAGAATTGGGCAGCGGCAGTTCACGTAAGACTCGATTGCTGCTAGATGCCTATCAACCGCTCACTGAACTACACTACTGCCCGATTGATGTCAGTGCAGGCATCCTTAAAAGCACAGCATTAAACTTGCTCACTCAGTATCCCACTTTACGACTGTGCGGCTTCGCTGGAACTTACGAACAAGCATTGGCAAAACTTCCGCCCCCTGCATTGAAAAACCGAATGCTGATTTTTCTGGGCAGTACATTGGGAAACTTGGATGAGCAGACGCGCCATCAATTTTTGGCTCAAGTTCAACAAGCACTGCAACCTGGAGAATTCTTCTTACTGGGGGTTGATCTGCAAAAGCCGATTGACATTGTTGAAGCGGCTTACAACGATGCTCAAAAAATCACAGCGGCATTCAATCTCAATATCCTGCAACATCTCAATCAGCGTTTTCAGGGAAACTTTGTTCTCAATCAATTTAGGCATCTGGCATTTTATAATTCTGCGGATCATCACATTGAAATGCACTTGAAGAGTTTGATTGCCCAAACCATTGAACTAAAAAACCTAGACTATCAGATCACACTTCAAGCAGGGGAAACGATTCGCACAGAAATCTCCCGCAAATTCAATCTGTCAGCCCTTGCGGTTGAACTTGAGAAACAATTGCTGCAACCGCTGCAAATTTGGACTGATTCACAGGCGTGGTTTGGATTACTGCTGTGTCAGCGCCAGTGCAGCCCTGGAGACTGCCCATAATTTGGTTTCTGAGAGATTGCTTAAAAGATAGGTTTAAAACTCTCAGAGAAACCTCAGTCCAGATTTAGGTTGCAGAGTGAAGATACAAATAAGCCAACACAACAAAGCGGCTGAACCACAAACATTCAACTCTATGGAGACAAACCATGAAACTCAATCAACTCATCCCCTTCGGTGTCATTTCCACGATCGCGCTTGCATTGCCGCTCTTGTCCCAAGCCGGACAAGATTTTAGACCTGTTACGAGCGGTCAGATGTACTCTCAGCAACTTCAAACTTCACGTCAACCTGCTACGATCGCTCAAGCAGGCGGAACGATTGCAGCCGTCGGAACCTTTGCGGCAGCCGAAAAGCCGACCGTTGGAACGGCTCGCGTTGTGGTCGAGAATGGTCAACGCTATTTAGTGTTCGATTCAGCGTTCCAAACGAGCGATCAAGGTCCCGACCTGCATGTTGTGCTTGACCCTTCAAACAAGCCCCCTGCAACGTACCAAGACCTGACTCAATACATCAATCTCGGCAAACTGCAAAAATTCGCTGGAGAGCAGCGTTATCCGATTCCTGCAACGGTTGATTTGAGCAAGTTCAAGTCAGTTGGGATCTGGTGTCGCATGGCAAACGCAACTTTTGGTTATGCACCCCTGCAAGCTCCAAGCAATGCTACTCGCTAAGAGATAACACCAGAGCAGTGCTTCTTGCCTTCGATTCACGTCTGAGCATCATTCCAATCTTCAACCCACTACACCCTGAGGACAAAACCATGAGACGCTTTTTCACAGTAACCCTACCCATTCTCGCGCTGAGTACATTCATTGCCACTTCTGCTAAAGCAGAAACTCGTGTCGATCGTCAACCTTTGAGCTACGACAGCGCGATGGTTCAGCTCGCTTCTAACCAAGCATTACTCAGCCCCTTTGACCTTGCTTTTCTGGCTCAACGGGGTTATCTGAAGGAGCAAGGAATTAGCAGCTATGGCACGCTGGAGACATCATACGAGGCTGGAACTATCACGGCGAAAGACGTTGTACAAGCAGCAATCCGAGCCAATCGTTTGCCAGAGTCTACGCTACAAGATCGAGGCTATTTGAGCGCACTGGACAGCAACCTCCGAAGTTTCAGTAGTCACTAGAAACGGCAGCTTAGAGTTCAACGCCAAAATTGCTAACTATTGGAGAATAGAGCATGAAACCGATTTTTGCTAATTATCTTTCTGCATTCCTTTTGAGCGCTGCCACAACTGCAATTTCACTTCCCGCTTTTTCTGCTCCACTTCCACGAACCTCGATCGCCACAGCCGCCCAAATGCTGACTTCCTCTACTTCTAATGCTCCAACTGTCACGAGTTCTGCTGTTGTCGGCAATCATCATCTGATCCGAGTAGCCGTTGCGAACCATGCGCTGAAGACTTTAACAATCAGCATTCCCAGCCAAATGGAAGGATTTTCAAACATCCAAGTCACCGATCAAACAGGTAAAGCAATCACCAGCAAAATTTCTGCAAATAAGCAGCAAGTTGTCATTGCCTTCGATCAAGCTGTGACTCCGGGTAGTGCTTTGGAGATTGACTTTTCTGGTGTTCCTCAAATTACACCTTGGAACCAGGTTTTGGAATATGGAGTTTCAGCGGAGCAAGAAGGTTTAGCTGGACAAATTCCCCTTGGTACAGCTAGAGTTCAAGTTCCATTCAGCAGTTAAGCTGATTCACACCTCGATCGAACACATTCACTCTACACTCCGGATACAGATCATGAATCGAAGAATTGTTGGTTTAGTCAGTACTTTCGCTTTAATCAGCAGCCTTACAGCTTGCTCCAGTGCCCCGACAGGAACTCAACAAGCCGCGCCTTCTCCAAGTGCTGCTAGTACGACTCAGCCCGATGCGATGAAGCAAGGCGGAGATGCAATGAAGCAGGGTGATGCCATGAAGAAAGACGGCGACGCAATGAAGAAAGATGGTGATGCCATGAAGCAGGGTGATGCCATGAAGAAAGATGGTGACGCAATGAAGCAGGGTGATGCCATGAAAAAAGATGGCGACGCAATGAAGAAAGATCCTACTAAGCTTTAATCTTTTCGTTGCTTCTTCAAACAAGGTTTGTCGATCGACGACTTACCCGTTCAACGCAAAATTATTCAAATCGTCGATCCGCTCTTCATTCTGTGCAACCTCGATGAACAAAAGTTCTTCTCAGCGTCGCCAACTTCTACTCTACAAGAATTTCCGCCAACGCCGCCAACTTCTGTTCTACCTCGGTTTGGGTCTCTTTGGCGCAGGTGCAGCAACAACACTTAAATTAGGCACTCAGCGACAAAACTCAACTGCAACGAGCTTACCCACGGCAACTAAACCAGAAATAACTCCTGGCTTAGCTGCTGCTGAAATGACTCTCCCTGATTTTCAGGAAATTCAGCAGTGGTTAAACTCCGATCCTTTGTCGATCGCGGATCTCAAAGGCAACGTTGTCTTAATTCAGTTCTGGACATTTGCCTGCATCAACTGTCAGCGTACGCTCCCCCACATGAGTCAGTGGCATCGTCAATACGCCGCACAAGGATTGAAAGTAATTGGGGTTCACACCCCAGAATTCGTCTTTGAGCGCGATCCGAACAATATCAAACGTGCACTACAGCAGCATCAAATTACTTACCCTGTTCCGATCGATAACGATTACGGAACCTGGAAAGTCTATCGCAATGAATATTGGCCTCATCTATTTTTGGCAGACCGACGGGGTGTGATGCGTTATGACCATGTTGGAGAAGGCGCTTACGATACGACTGAGCAAATGATTCAGCAACTCTTGAAAGAGAGCTAACGGTCTGCTATGAACTCATCCACTCTTTCCTTTCAAATTGCAATTCTCGCTGGCATCGTGACAGTTTTATCGCCCTGTGTGCTGCCGATTCTTCCAGTGCTGGTGGGGCGATCGCTTCAGTCTCATCGCTATGGTCCGATCGCGCTGGTTGTAGGTCTAATCAGTGGCTTCGCGGTTGCAGGGAGTCTACTCGGCATCAGTGCAAGTTGGTTGACCGGATTCGCGAATCTTTTGAGAACTACTGCGATCGCACTTCTACTAATTCTTGGACTCTTCACCCTGTTTCCAAAATGGGGGTATCATCTGTCTAGCTACTTGCCGATCCAGCAATGGACAAAGGAACGTCCTCGAATTGGGCTATGGGGTGAGTTTTGGCTGGGCACTCAATTGGGATTGTTATGGACACCCTGCGCGGGTCCGGTTCTCGGTGGAATTCTCGTTCTCGCAGCCGTGAATCATCAGGTAATGGGCGCTTTTGGGTTGCTACTCGCTTATGGATTTGGGACGGCGTTGCCCTTAATTGCAATTGCGTATGGAGGACGGAAACTCGGTCAGCGACTGTTGGGTTTACGCCGCTACAGTGAAGTTCTGCAAAAAATCGGCGGTGCGATCGTGCTGATGACCGCACTGTTTATTCTACTGGGTTGGGATGTGCAGATGCAGCTTTGGCTTGCTCCACTCTTTCCCAGATTTTCGATCTAGTTTCAGGAACTTTAGTCATGACTGCAACACCCGCGAAACGCCCAAAATCCCCGCCTATTCCTAATCAAGCTTTGCTGGCGAAGATCTTTCACTGGATAAATCTGATCAGTCTCTTTGTGATGCTGTTCAGTGGATTGCAAATTTACAACGCGAATCCGGTGTTTGGTGGACGGGGAGCTTGGCATTTTCCGAGCTTTTTAACGCTAGGTGGATGGCTCGGCGGGGGTCGCAATTGGCACTTTGCGGCAATGTGGTTTTATGCTTTGAACTTACTATGGTATGGGCTGTATATACTGATTTCGCGCCGTTGGCAGAAACGCTTTGCGAGCGGAAGTGATGTGAAAGCGATCCGAGTTAGTCAGAATGCGAAACGCAAGAATTACGCACTTCACCGATTTGTCTACACCGCGATTCTTCCGGTTTTAGTGTTAGCGATCGCGTCCGGTCTAGCCATGTACAAACCTGCTTCACTGCACGGATTGTCAAGCCTATTTATCAATTGGCAAACGCTTCGCACGATTCATTTTGTCACCGTTCCGATCGTGATTTTATTTACTTTTGTTCACTCATTGCTAGCGTTGAAAGTTGGAACCATTCGCTTGGTCAAGTCGATGTTTGTTTAAGGATAGTGCAAAGATGTCTAAACCGATTTCTCGTCGTCAACTGCTGCACTGGTCTGCGTTGTCTGGTGCTGGATTGCTGCTCAATAGCTGCGGTTCAAGTTTTGGATCGAGCGAAATTGGACAAGCGTTTGAACCTTTGAATCAAGCGACTCAAGCTCTATTACTGAGCCAGAAGCCTGTGCCTGAATTCCCGATTAGCGCGATCGAGCCGAATAAACTTCTCATCAACACGTTCGATCAAACGCCGCAGATTGATCCGAAACAATATCGATTACAGATTGAAGGTGAAGTCAATCAACCGATGCAGCTTAACCTTAGTGATCTTCAGGCATTGCCCATGACCTCAATGGTGATTCAGCATGTCTGTGTTGAAGGATGGGCAGCGATCGTGCAATGGGGTGGAGTACGATTGCAAGAGTTACTCCGACTGGCTCAACTAAAATCGAGTGCTCGCTATGTCTACTTCAAATCAGCCGATGGCTACTATGAAAGTTGGGATCTAGCTTCTGCCATGCATCCTCAGACGCTGATGGTGTATCAGAAAAATGGGCAGCCGTTGTCGATCGATAACGGTGCGCCGTTGCGTCTCGCGTCTCCGATCAAACTTGGCTACAAACAAAGTAAATGGGTCACGCAGATTGTCCTAACCAATCAACTCATGTCAACCAAAGGATATTGGGTCGATCAAGGATATGAATGGTTCGGAGGATTATAATTCCCCCATGAGTTGGCGGAGTAAAGACTCAACAATTTTATTTGCAATATTGCAAGTATGACTGAGAAAAGTAACAATCAAACGACCGAGACTAAAATTACATTAACGACCAAGTTCACCGAACGTGAATAACCATGCTGCATAGATGTCTACTACTTGGACTAATCGCATTGACCACCGCTCCTGGATGGGCGATCGCTCAGTCTATTGATTCGATCAGTCAGCGCTCAGGCGATCGGGCGGCCCCGCTTGACTTCAAAGGACGCTATCTCATTTCAATTTCCGATGCAGATATGTTGGCATCGGCGTATGTAGATGGTCGGTTGGGTGCGCGTGAAGGGCAAGATACGATTAATGTTGTTCCTTTGAGAGGACACGCGAGAGATTTTCGCGCCTATGCAGCAGCAGCGAGTAACTCAGTTGCTGGACCGCCGACGGCTGTAACGGTTACGCCGAATGGTCGCTATGCACTGGTTGTTGAGACCTTTAGACCGCGACCTACAGGGGATGAGCAAACTCAAACCTTTGCTAACCTCACCCATGGGAATCGCATGACGGTGATCGACTTAAGCGATCCAACTCGTCCTAAGTCAGTGCAGGAGTTGGTGATCGCAGAGCGTCCCACTTCTGTCAGCATCAATCATTCTGGCTCTTTGGTTTCAGTGACTTTTCACCCAGACGGGGCAGGCGCAAGAACTCCCCTAGCGTTGATTCCGTTTGAAAATGGGCGATTGGGACAACCCGCCTATCCTGTTGTTCCTCGAATACCACAGGGAAATGAACTGGTTCATGCAGAATGGCATCCAACTCAAGATACGTTGGCACTGGTTAATAATACAAGGGCAGAAGTCTCTTTTGTCCAAGTGATGCGTCAAGCCACAGATTTTGAGCTTCAGCCCAGCGGCAATGTTGTACAGGTTGAGAAATTTCCATTCATGGCTCGCTTCACAGCCGATGGTCGGCATGTGATCGTCAACAATCTCTATTGGGGCGCGGATGTGGAAGGAACTTGGAGCGAAGCCCCTCGCGGCAGCGTGGTTAGTATTCGACTTGCAGCAGGAACTCAGGCGGATGGTTCATCTCGCCATGCGCTCGTTTCGCGGGCAATGACAGGTGTTAGCCCGGAAGGATTAGCACTCAGTCCTGATAATCGTTATGTAGTGACAACGAATCTGGAACGCAGTTATTTGCCTTATGACGACGAGCGCATTACCTGGTTTTCCTCAGTGAGTCTGATCACGCTTGACCCGCAGACGGGGCAGTTAAATCATGTAGCGGATTATCCATTTGATGGCATTTTACCGGAAGCCGCTGTGTTTGATGCCTCTAGTCAGTATCTAGCGGTCACGAACTACGACCACTTTGATGATCGCATTCAGGGAGGGGCGATCGACTTTTGGCGCATCGCGTCAGATCCGCTAAACCCTCACCCCATGCTAATGAAGACTCGTTACTCAGTTCCCGTGACGCGGGGCGTACACTCAATGGTGTTGGTGCCATAGATGGTATTTCGTCAGGTCTAGTCTCGTTATCGCTGAGACTGTTTACCCAAAGACTAAGCTGCCCAACGTTCCCAATCACCCGCGGCGGATAACCTTTGCATCATAGCCGACCATCTCTCGGCGGTCAGCGTGCATGGGCGTTGTTAGCCGCTGATCGGGGAACAAAGCTCAATTAATGACCCCTCTCTCGAACGAACATATGCAACTACTTGCCCCCAAGGTTTTGTGTTCGGCTCCTTGATGGAAATTGCGCCAGCGGCAACTGCCTTAGCATAGGACGACGCTACGTCATCGGTGACAAACGCCAATTCAACTCCAAAAGGAATAGCAGTGAGATCAGGTTTTTGATAATGCCCGTTGAGATTCATTTTACCCATATCATGTGAAGCAAAAGCAAGCACCGTTTCGCCCGTATTCAACTCACCATACTGACCAGACTCATGCAAGAAGCGCGTTTCAAAACCAAATGCATCCTTGTAGAAGGTCAGTGCATCTGCAACCGATGAGACGTAGACAATAGTGTAGCCAAATTTCATGTTTTTGCTTTTTTAGATTTTGCTTTTTTGGGTTTCGGGGCAGGAACCTCACTTGCTGTTAATTGAATGAGATTTGACATCCACTGTCGATCATCAAGCTGTTCTCCAATCAGGAAGTACGGTTTGGCACCTGGATATGGCGGTGCTTCTACAACATTACCAATCATGGAACGCCCACCAGCAGTTGGCTTTATAAAGAGTTGGTTATCGCAAACAAGCGCAATGACTTTCTCATCGTAGTAGATCGCATATTCGCCAAACATTTTTTTGAAAGAGATTTGCCCTGCTTCGTTGATTTGATCGCGGACATATTCAACAAAGTTTAAGTCTGAAGCCATACGTCTCCCTAGCTCTTGGTGAGATTCAGCAAGTATAACTCATGGGGCAAGCCGCGCTCACCGGACGCAGATAACCTTTGCAACTCAACCAAGGTAATTGCTCAACCTAGAGAAATCAGTAGTTACAGACCTTTTACCCACTATTTTTGGTAATTCTCTGTCGCGAAAATCACGAATTGTGCGCTTTTAGCCTATTCCTCTGGTCAGAAAATGACTGAAAAATGACTGAAACCCGCATTTTGCCTAAGTTGAGCAATTACCAACCAAGTATACTGTGACGTTCCGGTGCAGCGCGTTTCATGCGGCTTTCGCAATAAATCATTGCTGCAACACTTTTCTCAGAAAACATCGACTGCGCTCTTGAGAAAAATGTGCTGACCCTGAGCAATCGACGAGTAGTTGGAAAACTACATTCACAGCTAAGGAGGGCAGTTTCTTAAGTAAGCTGCACGAACTGATCAATTAATAGTGCAATGCTTTCAGAAGCATCCTCATAGCAATAGTGTCCAGCATTCTCCAATCGATGCACAACGCCCTTTGGAAACGCCGCCTCAAATAGCGGAATAAAATACTTGGGCAATAGGGTTGGGTCTTTCATCCCTTCAATTAGCAGGGCGGGCTTGCTACGAATGGTAGCAACTGCACGATCGCTCGGTGGCTCGAATCTCAATGTGCCCTCGGCAATGGCACGCGCCCAACCGATCGCACCCAGGCACTCTTGAGGCGTTGTAAAAGGCGAACCGTAAGCTCGAATCCAGGTCGCGTCAACCTGAGAAAGCCGCTCGAATCCATTTAGCTTCATGGTACTAAGGATGTTGTAGTTTAAATTCCCAAGGACTGGCTCAAAGCTGCTATCTTTGTAGGCTTTGATAATCCACTGAAACCATGCGGCTTCGGCGATATTGAGCGGCAGGAGTTCCTGCTCTAGCGACAAACCGAGCGGCACGAAAGCATTGGTTACAACCAAGCGAGTGATGCGATCGGGATGCCGCATTGCCAGTCCTGCGCCGACTGGTCCACCAAAGTCGTGCATGACGAGAGTAATGTCTTGTAGATCCAGATCGAGCACCAGCGCTTCGAGGTTGTCAATGTGATCGTTTAGCGTATACTCACGGTTCTGTGGCGTTTCACTTTTGCCAAACCCCATGTGATCTGGCACAACGACTCGATGCCGTTGCGCCAATGTTGGAATAATTTCTCGAAACAAGTAACCCCAGGTTGGCTCTCCGTGCAGACAAAGGATGGTTGCGCCTGTTCCTTCATCTACGTAGTGCATTTGAAATCCAGGAGCCGTTGAAAAATGAGGCGCGAACGGAAAGGTTTCATCGAAGGTTTCATGATTTGAAATCATAGTCAGTAATACCTCTCAGATGTGCAAATATGTTGTGCAAACGTGTTCATTGACTTGTTGTTTCAAGGCGAGTCATGCCATATACAGCAGACACGATCAGAACCATGCCGAAGCCTTGAACGATCGTTAACCGCTCATCCAAAAATACATAAGCTCCACACGCGCCAAAAATCGGAATTAACGTTAAAAACTGGGCTGCAACACTAGCTGGAATTCCTTGCAGCGCAATCAGATACAACCAAAATGCTAGAGAAAATTGGATGATGCCAGAAGCAATGACCAATCCCCAAATTGCTGGATGAATACTGGCTAATTGAATGCTTTCACTTTGCTCTAACACCAGCCACATGAGCATAATCCAACCGAGTCCAGCAGTCTGCTGCATGGCGGCTAGCGGCAACGGATCGAGGCTTTTGACACTTCGACGAGACAAAATCACGTAAAGCGCTGCACAGCAGGTTCCTAACACAATGAATGAATTACCGATGAGGGAATCACGACTTAACTGTGGATCAAACCCAACTGTGAGAAATACTCCTGCGATCGACGTCATTGAAAATGCTAACAGTAAAGCGCTAACTTGTTCCTTTAACAGCAGAGCAGCGAGTCCGGTAATGATTACAGGCTCAACTGTGCTGATTAGGGCAGTGTTGCTAGCGGTGGTCATGGCTAAGCCGAGATGTCCTAATGTATAAGCAAAGCCTGGTTCTAGCAAACCTGAAAGGGCAAACTTCATTGTTTTCCAGGTTAGGAGGGGTTTGAATTGCAGCACTGAAGATTGGCAAAAAGATCTACGAAAGCGGTGCAGTGCAACTATACTCCACAGAAATACGACGCTGGCAAACAGTTGCAAATTAAGCAGGGTGAGCGGAGGAAGTTGCTCCAATGCTCTCTTGCTCATGACTGTTCCCAACCCCCAGCAGCCCGCAGACAGAACCATGACCCCGATCGATTTGCGTTTGAGGCTAGTTTTGGCAGAAAAAAACGACATACAACCCCCTACCAGTTCTAGGCTGGCTGATACTAACCTTCTAAACGCTAATTAGTGGTTAGGTTACAGCATAGCTTATAACCAGTAAAATTGCTTTAGAAGGTTACAATAAAACTATGGAACCCTCAGCGAACGAATCGACCCAGCAAGATTGGAGCCAGTTGAAGCGAGTGAGTGGCTGGCTGTGCTTGAATTTTGTCAATACTGTCGATCGACAGTTCGATCGAGAAGCCACTGGCTACTCTGAAGATTGGTTCACCGACTATGCTGACCTTGTTGCTTGGGGACAGCAGACTCAGATTCTGAGCAAACCACAAGTAAATCGACTGCTTCAATTCACCGCTCAACAACCTGATTTGGCTAACGTTGTGTTTGAAGATGCGATCGCCCTGCGTGAAACGATTTACTGCATCTTTTCAGCGATTGCCGCTAAACAGGAGGTGGCAAAAGGCGATTTGGATAGACTGAATACTGTTTTGAAAGAAGCACTCCCCTGGCAACAACTCGTCTCCACAGCAGAGGGGTTCGTTTGGACGTGGGTAGACTGCGATCGGCTGGACTGCATTCTCTGGCGTGTAGTGCGTTCAGCGTCAGATTTGCTAACTGCTAAAGAATTAAAACAAGTGCGCGAGTGTAGCGGTGAAGACTGTGGTTGGCTGTTTGTAGACACAAGCCGCAATCGCAGCCGTCGCTGGTGTGATATGGAAACTTGTGGCAATCGAGCAAAGGCACATCGACACTATGAGCGCTGCAAACAGAAAAGTGAATCAATGCCTTGATGCTGCTTTACTTTTTCGTGAACGATCGCTGCATTAACAACCTTAAGTACCGTCTCACCAACAATCTCACACTGCCTGAACCCGGAACACTAACAGATAAGCTTTCGGCTATGTCCCCACCAAGAACTCAGAGAATCTATGCAAGCCGTGAGAGGAGAAAAGAAACCTCCGATACCTTGGAGGTAGAAGATTAAATCCCTCTCAAAGACAACCTCGGAGGCTGATATGAAAATTCTCGCAATTGACCTGGGAAAATTCAAGAGCGTTGCTTGTCTGTTTGATACGACGACCAATCAAGCAACTTACGAAACGATTCCGATGTTTGAAAGCGCGATCGAGAATCTCCTGCATCAAAGCCAAGCAGAACAAGTAGTGATTGAAACCTGTACCAATAGTGGCTGGGTCTATGATATCTGTCAAACCCAAGGCTACCGGGTTTTAGTCGCAAATCCGAACCAAGAAGCATGGCAATGGCGCAATGTGAAACGCAAGACGGACAAAGACGATGCGTTGAAATTAGCAAAACTCGCTGCCCTGGATCAAATCCATCCGGTGCATGTGCCCTCTGCATCAACCCGGCAGTACCGCCGATTGGTGAAGTATCGCAAGACCTTAGTTTGGCGGATGAATCAAATCCATAACAGTATTCGAGCCTTGTTAATGGCACAAGGCATGACGATGCCGAGTCGAGCGAAAGCTTGGACAATTGAGGGCATCAAGGCATTGAGACAACATTGTAAACCCATTGCTGAATGCAGTATCGATGAACTGTGGAAAGGAGAGCTAGATCTCGAATTGACCTTGCTAGAGCACTTAGAAGACCAGCATGACCAAGTTGAAAAGCAACTGAATCAACTGGCAAAACACGAAGAGCAAGTGCAACGATTGATGACGATTCCGGGAGTCGGACGGCGCACGGCTGAAGTTATCTTCACCGCCCTTGATAAACCTGAACGCTTTGCCAATGCACGTCAAGTTTCAGCCTATGCGGGACTTGTACCTGACCAGCGCCAATCTGGGCAGACGAATAAGCTCGGATCCATTACTCGTCGAGGGTCACGACTGTTGCGAGGGGCATTAGTCGAAGTGTCCTGGATGCTCTTACGGTTCAATCCTTGGGCACAACAGACCTATGAACGCATTTGTGGTGGACAGAAAACCCGCAAGAAAACGGCGATTGTTGCGTTAGCTCGTAAGCTCTTAGTTCGATGTTGGGCAATGCTCCGAGACAAGCAATCTTGGAACCCAGATGGCACTCCAATTCCAGTCAGCACAACGAATGGATGAAACATCGTTCAAAACTCAACATTGGGACAACGAGTTTAAGGGATTGCATCAACATCAATGATTGAAAGTCCAGTTTGGATGCTTCGAGCGTGAGCTTGTAGTTATGCCTAGTTGAATGAAGATTGTCGAAGCGAATAAGCCACGCTCCCTTTGTAAAAACTCTTGAGACAATGCGAAAGTTGCAAATTCAGTGATGAAACTGCAATCGGCATTGACACCTCGGATAGTCGGTTAGATACCAAACTGACAACACTCAATCACACAAGTTTAGAATTGCTTAGCTCTTCTTTCGCCAGAAAGAAGATGGATTTGTTCGGCTTCTTCTCACATCTATCTGAGTCAAAACAGCCTGAATCCCACTTGACATACTCACGGCTACATAGTCGGCATAACGTTCCGATTGAGCGGCTGCCGATAACCTTTGCACAACACCAACCAACTTTGCCAGTCCGCTCCAATCGGGTTGTGTACGCCCAGCATGGGTGTGATCTAATGGGGTGAAAGTCCCCTGTGGTGG